>JASHRB010000616.1 GCA_030037575.1 Candidatus Sulfotelmatobacter sp.
TTGCCGCAATCGCCTTCTGGAATATTCATCGCCATAGTCGCCCGGATGGATCTCCCGGGCGGGAAAACCCCGCGCGCGAAAGTGCAGTCGTTCCTGCGAGTGGAACGTCCAATTCCCGTCAGCCGATCAACACCGCTTCTCTGAAGACCGCCGCCACCCCAGCAGCCCGGGAAAAGTCCTCCAGCGCAGCCAAGCACGCCGCTGCCGCGAAGGCATCTCCCGCTCCTACGTCAACGATCCCCTCCCCGTCCGCAACCGCGGCAATGGCCACTTCTTCACCAGTTCCGGCCTCAAATAGCTCCCCCGTCGCTGAAAAACCCGCAACCAATACCACTTCTTCCGCGCTATTTACTGTGGTGATTCGTGCAGAAAAGACCTCCTGGGTGTCCATCGCCGTTGACGGCAAACCGGTCGCCGCAGAGACTCTGATCGCTCCGGCGGAAACCTCCGTTCGCGGCAGCTCCGTGGTCGTAAAAACCGGCAACTCGGCAGGAGTCAGCTTCCTCTTCGATGGCAAAGAGATTCCCGCTCAAGGTCTGGATGGCGAAGTGCGAACCTATTCGTTCGACAGCTCAGGAATGAAAGGCCCCGCCCCTCAGTCTCCCACAGAAGCTCACTGAGGTTGCTCCGTCTCCCCTGACGCGCCCAACGAAAAAGCTCCTGCGTACTGCGCAGGAGCTTCTCTTGTTCGCTGCTTTGCGAACTATCGCTTTCGCTTCTTCGCGGTCTGCTTTTTTCTGGCGCTCTTTACCTTCCTTGCTGGCTTTCCTCTCGTGCTCGCTTTCGCCATGTTTTTCCTATCGCGTTTCGCATTCCCTTCTGCGTTCGGTGCGCTTGCTCGGTTACCAAAAATTCCCGCGATTTTGTTCCCCACCGGCGATCCTAGTCCGGTGCACGCGTCCCACCCCGGCCCGGCCGAATACGCTCCGTTATTGCCTGAAGTAATATCGTTAAAATCTCCCGAAGCATCGCCCGCCCGGTAGAGCAGCGCATTCGCGAACCCCACCGGCTTGACCCCGCTCTGATTGATCAGTGCAAACAATCCCGCCCACAAGGGCGCAACCGCGCTCGTGCCGCCAATCACATCCGGAGTCCCATCCACTCTCGTGACATAGCCCGTCGTCGGATCCGCGTCTCCCGCCACATCAGGAACTCCCCTCCCAACCTTCCCGCCCGGATTCGCGGAAGGCGGAACACCCACCCCGTTCTGCCAACTCGGCAGCGGAAACACATCGCTCACGCCGCCCCCGCTCGCGCCTTCGTCATTCGCCGTTTCGTTCCACACCACTTCGCTGGTGATCGTGCCCCCTGACGCCACCAGCTTCGTACCTCCGCACGCCAGCACATTCGGGCTCGATGCCGGAAAATCGACGTGACTCTCGCCATCGTTCACGCCGTCGGTTGATCCGTTGTCTCCCGCCGCAACCGTCACCGTCACGCCCATAGCCGCCGCAGCCTGAAACGCTTCATCCATCGAAGTCATCGCCTGCTGCGTCCAGGTCGATTCCGGCCCTCCCCAACTGATCGAAATGATCGACGGATTATTGGTCGTATCGTGCACCGCCGTGGTGATTGCATTTAAAAATCCCGCATCGGTGTTCTCCGCGAAATAGCCAACGATCTTCGCCCCCGGCGCAATCGCTCCCGCTACTTCAACATCCAGCATCACTTCCCCGTCGGGCCCGTTGGGGTCGCCCGTCGGATCGTTGCTGCCGTTTCCCACCGAAACCGCTGAAACGATTGGCGTCTTCGTCAATCCAAGCTGCTTCCAATAGGCGGCAAGATCCGAAGTCGTATACCCTCCGCCCAGTTCGATCAGCGCGATGCATTGTCCCGTTCCATCTACTCCTGTCGGATAATCATAAAATCCCGCCACCTGCACCGGCGTGTATTGCAGATTCGCCGCCGCGGCACGGACTCCGCCTCGTCCCTGCCGCCTACGAAAATGCGGCTTTGCCTGCGGACGGTTGTCCAGTCCCAACACTCCCTCCACATGTTCCTCTAATTCCAGGGGAAGCTGCACCGCCCCTGTTCGGCCGCGATATGTTCCGCCGGCGTGTTCGTATTCCGTTAATTCCACGCCAAAGGCCTCGTTCATGGCGGAAACCGGACCCGTAAGTATTAGCGTTCTCCGTGCCGAACTTTTTTCTTTTACGATCAATTTGTGCTCGCGCGCAAACTGCTCCACCCGCGCCATGCTCCTCGCGTCTGCGCCGTACCGCTGCTCAAATTCCTGGCGGCTCAAAATTCTGCGCTTGCCCAGGGGCTTCCTGAACTCCGCCAGATCGATCGCGTTTTTCCCCGCTTTCGATTTCAGCCGAATGGTCACATCCACCACTTCGTTCGGATTGGCCATTCCGATTTCCCGCGCTCCTTCCATGGGTGCGCGCTCGCTGCCACGCAAGGCAAAACGCTTTTTCGGAGCAGGCATAATTCTCCTTTCCATCTTTGCGATAAATAGTGCGCCACCCCCACTTGCCGTTACACCGAGAAGAACTTAACTCAGAACGCTCATCGGATCCATCCAGTCCTCTCCCCTGTTACGAAAAACGGAGTTTAGGAAAAAAGCTTCGATCGTTCGAGGCCTCAGCGGAGTGAAGGATTTCGCGTACTCAACTCTCTTCTGCGCCCAGCGGCATCACTATGCAAATTCTTGCGGCCTTGCCCGCAAAAGATTTCTTGCACTCCTCCATTGCCATTCGCTGCAAAACCCACTACCATTGCGCCGTTCTACGGAGTGGCGTTACGAACCACTGACGCTCTTCCGGAAGTCTCGATGAAACACTCAGCGCGCCGTGAGGGCGAGCGTAGGTGAATCCGTTCCTCTCGGCACTGATTGAACTGCGCCTGTGCGCCACGGTCAGAAAGTCGCTCCCTGATGCACTCCACTGTCTTGGCCACGGCTTTATGAATCGTTCCCAGGAGGAACAATGATTACGCAGACAGTAGTGTCTTCCTCAGCCGCCGGTGCCTTGCGGGCGCTCGGATTGTGTCTGTTGGTATTTGCCGTTGTCTCCGGCATGGCCCTGCCTGCCAGCGCCGGTCAGTTTATTGCGCACAACACTCCCAGCTACATCGCCGGCGCTAAGAACCTGGGTCCCGAAGATCCCGCCAAGGTCATTGAAGTCAGCATCTGGCTCAAGCCCCACAACCGTGCGGTTCTCGATTCCTTGGCACGCGAGCTTTATGATCGCAACTCGCCCAGCTATCGTCACTGGCTCAAGACCAGCGATATCACAACGCGCTTTGCTCCCACGGCTGACGAAGCAAAAACCGTGCAGGAGTTTTTCGCCTCGCACAATCTCAAGGTCGTAAACGTCGGGCCCAACAACTTCTTCGTGCGGGCGCGCGGCACCGTCGGCGACGTCGAATCCACCTTCCACGTGCAGTTGAACGATTATCAGGTGCGTGACGAAGTCCTGCGCGCCAACGACCGCGATCCCTACATCGATAGCGATGCCGCAGCCTCCGTGCTCTCGGTCGCCGGTCTCGATTCCGGCCACTATACTCATCCGCTGATCCAGCGGCCTACCACCTTCAAGACCGGCAAAAACCTCCCCGCGGAGAAAGCTACGGCCGGTTCAGCTTTCTTCAGCTCCAACTGCTTCACCGGAGTGACCACTCAGAAATACTCCACCGGCGGCACCTTCCCCAAGGCCACCTATCGCGGCAACGCCTATTTCACCAACGATGAGAATCCGGGCTGCGCCTACACCCCGCCAGAACTGTACACCGCGTACAACCTCCACGGCCTTTATGCCGAGGGCTTCAAAGGTGCCGGCCAGACCATTGCGATCGTCGACTGGTGCGGTTCGCTCACCATCACTTCCGATGCCAACGTCTTCTCGGCCAAGTTCGGCCTGCCCACGCTGAATTCGTCGAACTTTACCATCATTCAAACTCCCACGCAGTCGCAATGCGCCGCGCCCGATCCCGAAATCAATATCGATGTTGAGTGGGCCCACGCCATTGCTCCCGGAGCGAACATCGATCTGGTCGTTCCGCCATCCGCCAGCTTCGAGGACGTGGATCAGGGCGTCTTCTATGCCGTAAATTACGACCTGGGAAATACTCTCTCCGGCAGCTTCGGTTCGGTTGAATCCGAGACTCCCGAGACTTTCCTTGCAACTGAGAACCTGATTTCTGAAATCGCTGCTGTCTCCGGAATCTCCACCAACTTTGCCACCGGCGATTACGGCGACTACTCCGGGTTTGGGGTCTCACCCACCGTCACCGCCCCCGCTGACTCGCCTTATGCCACCGGAGTTGGCGCCGTCTCTCTGGCGCTCAAGAGCAACGACACCATCTCCTGGCAATCCGGTTGGGGAACTGACTTAACCATCCTCGACGATGAAGGCTTGATCTTCGATCCCCCCTTCGCCGAAGGCTTCTATGCCGGTTCCGGAGGCGGCGCCAGCAACTGCGCCTCGCAGATCTACAACTCTTCTACTGGCGAAATTACCTGCCTCGCCGGTTATCCCAAGCCGTCGTACCAGTCCGGCCTAAGCGGCACTACGCGCATGTTGCCCGACGTGTCGTGGCTTGGCGATCCCTACACTGGCGTGGTGATCTTCCTGACCGAGCCGGGCGAAACCGGCTCCTGGTACGCCTACGGCGGCACCAGCGTCGCCACTCCGATGTTCTCCGGTCTGTGGGCCGTGGCCAACGAGGAAGCCGGCACCAGCGGCCCCCTCGGCCAAGCTGCTCCTTATCTCTATTCCATGCCCTCGAGCACGATCACCGACATCGTCCCCTTCGGCTCAACTAACAACGTGACCGCAACTATCCAAGAGTCAAGCACGCAAACCGCTACCTATAACGCCGATCAAGTGATGGGACTTTCTGGCGGAACTTTCTACAGTGGAATTTGGAACTATCCGTTCGTGGAAGATCTGGTTGTCGCGGTCTCGTTCGGCACCGACACCAGCTTGCGGACCGCGGTTGGATGGGACGACGTCACCGGTGTCGGGACGCCCAACGGCCAAGCCTTCGCCGACTGGTTCGCTCCCGCACCAACAGTCAAGAAGTAGCGGTTAGGTTGGTTTCTTCCCGGTTGCCCTGCCCCGGTCTCGCGTTTTTTGCGAGACCAGGACGAGGGGCTTTTGTTTTTCCCGCGGCCCCCGCCGCGTTTTTTGACCGGTGGATGTGGCGCAGGGCATCGCTGGCGAATGGCTTTAACCCCTGAGTTTCGCCCGAACGGCGCACCGGGGGCGGGCCATCTTTTCTGGGATTCCCAAAATGGTCTTGCCCTACTCTCGTCGCGCTTTTTGGCGGCAGCGGGGGCAAACCGGGCAGATTACCTGCCCCGCCTCGCCTGCGTATGCGCAGCGCCATATCCTCCGTCATTCTGAGCGAGCGCGGGGGCAGGCAGCTGCGAGTCGAAGAATCCCTGCCGCTAAGCTCCTCCCATCCACCACGTCAATTTCGCTACTCCATTCACCTTGCGACACTTGAACCCCAATGCCATTGTCTCCTCCTGGCTTTCCCTTTAATGTTTTCTCACGCGTGCGACGCGCGCGAGCGAAGCTTGAAGCAGCAAAGTCGCGATAGTATGATTATGCGGTTGCGCTTGCACGTCTCAGCGCCGCCCCTGAATCGGCGCACCCGGAAAGAGGGACGCCAGGTTTCTAACGCTATTCCTGAGGAGAGTAAATCTTGTCCGCAAACAACCGCATTCTTTTCACTTCCGAATCCGTGACCGAGGGCCATCCCGATAAAATCGCCGATCAGATTTCCGATGCCATCCTCGACGCCTGCCTCACGGAAGATCCCGGCAGTCGCGTGGCCTGCGAAACTCTGACCGCTACCGGCCTCGTGGTCATCGCGGGAGAAATCACTACTAAGGCCTACGTCGACTTTCAGCAGGTTGTTCGTGGCACGGTGCAATCGATCGGCTACGACAACGCTCTCCATGGCTTCGATTGCAACACCTGCGCGGTCATCTCCAGCATCAACAAGCAGTCCGGCGATATCGCCATGGGCGTAGACACGGGCGGTGCCGGCGATCAGGGAATGATGTTTGGGTATGCCTGCAACGAGAATGAAGATTACATGCCCACGCCGATTTCACTGGCGCACAAGCTCACCATGCGGCTCTCGCAGGTAAGAAAGAATGGAACCCTTCCCTACCTTCGTCCCGATGGAAAATCTCAAGTCACAGTGGAATACGATGCGAACGGCAAAGTGGAGCGCGTGGATGCCCTTGTGATTTCCACGCAGCACGCTGAGAC
>JASHRB010000617.1 GCA_030037575.1 Candidatus Sulfotelmatobacter sp.
TCCTGGATCCACTCCCAGTCTTCCGCATCCCAGAAGCGCGGGTCATCATAGCCGCCTGCTTCCACGAACTTAAGGAAGTTTCCATTCGTCACCTTGTGCATATCGATTGAAAATGCCGGCACCTGCACCGAGTGAGCCTCAAGTTCGTTGTCCCAAACGAACCCCGGACTTTTGGGCGGGTAGCCAAGGGTGGCGACGCCTGAGGGGATGTCGATCATCATGGGGACCACACGCGGTCGAGGGGGTGCGGGCTCGACCGGTCGATAGTCCGCAGGCACGATTTTCCCCTCGAAGGGAAGCTGGTGAAACATATACGCGAGCGTCTCCGCGTGCATCAATCGGTGTTCGATTGCTGTGTTGAGAATGGTCTCTTCCGGGTATTGCCAGAATGCTTGAGATGAACTGAGAAGAAGACGATCGAGACCCTCGCGGACCTGCCGCACATAGCTGTTGACCTCCCCCAGGCGCGGCCAGTCCAAAGGTTGATCCGAAGGAAGTCCGCCACCGACTGGATCAATTCCGAAGGCGAATAGCCGGTCAAACTCCGGGTGAACAGTTCCCTCGCCCAGCGCCTGACCTGCGATCAGGTTCCAGTCAAATGCCTCGAGGTGTCCGATATAGAAGATAATGCGGTGCCGCTCCGCAATAGGCCGGTCGTAAATCGCCTCATTGCGCACAACTCGAAACAGGTCATCGGTCATCATCCGCGATTCTCTCAAGCGGTGGAGGTACTGGTTACGAACCTCCCCTTGGATTGCAATCTGACTCATTCTTTTTTCCTTCGGAGGCATTTCCTGGCCCTGCATGCCCACGACCGCTCAAACCCTCACGCCATGGAACTTGATTTCCCACTCGCCGGAAACGGTTCGAACATGACCTCATCGACGAAGCACCATCCCCAATTCTCTCCGGGCTCGAGGGACCGCATGATCGGATGTTTGGTTTTGTGAAAGTGCTTGGTGGCGTGCCTGTTTTTCGAAGAATCGCAACATCCTACGTGGCCGCAAATCTCGCAAAGGCGCAGATGAACCCACAAATCGCCCATTTTCAAGCATTCCTCGCACCCTTTGGTTTTGGGTACGGGGTAAACTACCTGGTCAAAGTGCGAGCATCCGTTCCCCATGGTGTCTCCTCCTCGCTCAAACGGTTTGGGCTTTGGGCTGATTTACGGGCAGATAGACCTGGAAGCGAGTGTCTCCCGGTTGCGATGAGACCTTAATCTCACCGTGATGATTGCGGATAATACGGCAAGCAGTATCCAATCCCAATCCCGTCCCTTCACCCACGCCCTTGGTGGTAAAGAAGGGTTCAAAAATACGAGGGAGAACCTCGGGAGGAATGCCCGGCCCATTGTCACCGATCTCCACCAGAACCCGGTCAATCTCATGTGCGGTCCGAACTCGCAGTTCACCTTTTCCCTGCATGGCCTCGATGGCATTGGAAATCAGATTCGTCCAAATCTGATTAAGTTCACCCCCGAAGGCACAGATTTTGGGCAGAGTGGAATCATATTGGCGGACGACAGAAATTCCATTCTTCAAACGGTAGTGCAGGATCGTCAAGGTATTCTCCAGACCTTGGTGAATATCCACCTCCTGCATGGCGGTCTGGTCCATGTACGAGTACTCCTTGATTGCCTGAACCAATTGAGAAATCCGTTTTGTGCTGATTTCAATTTCCTTGATAAGCCGCGCAATGCTGAGCAGTGAGGCGATGCGAATCATCGCGTCGCTCAGGATCTCCCCCGGAATTTGAGCGGACAACTTTTCCATTTGGGGGACGTCCACTCCGGCGTCGGAAAGTGTGGGAGCAAGCTTCCAGGCATCCGGGACGTGGCGGGATTCCAACCATGCGGAGACGCGGTCTTCGCGGTCGCTTTGCGCGAGCGGGTCAGCGGGAATGGGCGGGACAAACTTGCCGGCATCGCGCTCGAAGCAAATGATGCTTTCGGTTTGAGCTTTGGAAAGGGAATGAAGCGCCAGGCGGATGCTGGCGTCACGAACGGTTTCCAGAACCTCGCGAAGGGTGACGCTAGCGCGCTGCGCAGCGGCGGCGGGATTGTTCAGCTCGTGGGCCAGGCCCGCCGAGAGTTTTCCGAGGGCCATCAGCTTGTCGCGCTGGGTCTCGACCCGGGTGGACTCACGGATGCGGTCAGACATGATCCCCACCAGGCGCTGGCCCAGCAGAGGCATGCGGAGCAACAGTTCCGGAAAAAACTTACGGTGCAAACGCGCAATGCGGGACGGACGGACGGCGCGGCCCGTGCCATTGAAATGCGTCAGGCGCGAGAAAGGTAAGAGCCCGGTAACCTCACCCGCAAAAACGACGAAGATCGGCGAGTCTGCCTCAGACCCGCGCTGGTACCGAAGCTCGCCATCGAGAATGACGCTGAGATGATCGACCGGGTCACCGGGCCGCCCAAAGATTTCACCCTCCTCCAGATGAACCATCTCGAATTTCTCCGCCAGCCACGCGAGGTCCTCCTGAGGCAGGTCGGCAAACACTTTGATCCTGCGCAATTCATCAATCAAACCCGGCGCAGCCGGGG
>JASHRB010000618.1 GCA_030037575.1 Candidatus Sulfotelmatobacter sp.
CCCCCCGACTGCGCAACGATGGTGGTAGTGCCGACCATACTTGCAAGCGGCGGATTTGTCCGCCGCATGGTGAAGGAGCTGGAAATCCGCTACCTGGGTAACCGCGACGCTCATATTTTCTTCGCCCTGCTAACCGACGCTCCGGATTCCCGGCATCATTCGGACCAAAGCGATGGAATAGTTTCCCTCTGCTCGAACCTGATTGAGGAACTTAATCGCAAATATGCTCACACGAATCGATCGATCTTCTTCCTTTTTCACCGCTCGCACACCTTCAATCCCCGCGAGGGATCCTGGATGGGCTGGGAGCGCAAGCGGGGGAAAATTTTGGAGTTTAATGACTTGCTGCGGGGCGAGACGGACAGATTCCCCGTAAAGGTCGGCGATTTGGGAGTCGTCCCGACCATCAAATACGTCATCACCTTGGATTCAGACACCCAACTCCCGCGCGGTGCGGCACGCCGGCTCATCGCAACTCTTGCTCATCCCTTGAACCGTGCCATGGTGAATCGCAGGGGAAATAGAGTCGTCGAAGGCTACGGCATGCTGCAGCCTCGTGTGGGAATCAGCGTTCGCTCGGCAAGTCGTTCCTTGCTCGCCAATATCTACTCGGGGCAGACGGGGTTTGACCTTTATACGCGGGCAACTTCGGACGTGTACCAGGACCTTTTTGGCGAGGGAACCTTCACGGGCAAGGGGATCTATGAAGTCGATACCTTTCGGCAGGTGCTGGGGAAAAGGTTTCCCTGCAACGCAATCCTCAGCCACGACCTGCTGGAGGGAGCTCACCTTCGCGCGGGGCTGGTCTCCGATATCGAGGTCATTGATGATTTTCCCACTCACTTCAGCGCCTACAACCGGCGCAAGCATCGATGGGTGCGGGGGGACTGGCAGATCATGCTCTGGCTCCTCCCACGGGTGCCTGACGCCTTTGGAAAGCGCGTGGCCAATTCTCTTACCCTGCTATCCAAATGGAAGATTCTCGACAATCTTCGGCGTAGTCTTGTGGAAATTGCGGCATTCATTCTTTTCCTGGCGGGCTGGATTTCTTTGCCCGGCAGTCCCCGCCGATGGACGCTGGTCGTCCTGGTCCTCTTGCTGATTCCTGTTTATCTTCAATTCGGTCTCTCACTCTTAAAAGAATTGCCCAACCTGCACGGCAAGCAAAAGTTGAAGGAGATCGCGGACTCATTCGTGGCAGGCCAGATCAACCTTTTTTTCATGTTGGTGTTTCTTAGTCATCAGACGCTGGTGGGAATCGATGCCATCATCCGGACAATCGTTCGTGTCACCATCACGCGCAGCAATTTGTTGGAATGGGAAACGGCAGCGCAGGCGGAAACGGACATGGGCAGAAAGCCACTCGACCAGTATTTGGCATGGACTCCATGGTTATCGTTGGCGCTCGCGGGCGCTTTGCTGGTGATTCGCCCGGCGGCCTTGCCTGTCGCCGCACCCTTACTAATCCTCTGGGCGAGCGCCGGCGCCATTGCCCGCTGGCTGAATCAGCCTTTACCCGCGCCAAGAACCAGGATTACCCAACACGAAGAACGGTTCCTGCGCAGTGCTTCTCTCCTGACCTGGAGATATTTTCGACTTTCTCTCGACCATTCCTCGCTTGGACTCGTTCCCGACAATATCCAGGAGGCTCCCGCCAGAATTGCACACCGCTTTTCGCCTACGAATCTCGGCCTGCTTCTGAATGCGCAGCTTGCCGCCCATGAACTCGGATATCTGACTTTGCCTGAATTCGTTGACAAAGCGGGCAAAACCCTGACCACTGCAAATCGTCTATGGAAATTCCGCGGCCACCTTTTGAACTGGTATGACGCAAAAAGCCTGGATCCCCTCGGGCCCAGGTTTGTTTCGAGCGTGGATAGCGGGAACCTGTTATGCAGCCTGTGGGCTTTCAAGCAAGGATGCTTGATGGCCGCAGTGAAGCCGCTGCTTCAAAACTCGACCTGGCAGGGTCTGCGGGACCACCTGAATCTCCTGGAGGAACTGGCCCGGCGCGCCTCCGAGTCATCGCCGGCCACGCGTCTTCTCTGCCGGATCAACGAACGGATCGAACTCCTGCCGGATCGCGGGCCGTCGTGGCTAAGCGCGCTGCCCGGGATCGAGGAGGACCTGGGCCAGATCATCCGCGCGCTGGATGACGAGCCCAGCCGGTACGACGAATTGCGTTGGTGGATTGCTGAAACGCAATGCCGGATCACCGCCATTCGAAATATGGTTGCACAACTGATTCCATGGTTGCTGCCTCAAAACCGCTGCTTAGGGATTCCAGAATCGCGTGCAGGGTCGAAGGAAGCTGCCGGCCCCACACTTCAGTCAGCGGCAACCATCTGCTCCGAGGTGGAGGCAATCGCACACCAGCTTAGCGGTGACACCTTTGTTGATCCGATTGCCCGCCTCGCTGCCACGACCTTGCGAGAACGACTCACTGCTGCCATTGCCGAAGCGGAAAAGGCCGGGAAGAAGTTGGCCAGAATGGCGAAAGAGGCAGATGATCTGATTCGAGAAATGGATTTCCAGTTTTTGTTCCAT
>JASHRB010000619.1 GCA_030037575.1 Candidatus Sulfotelmatobacter sp.
CTCAGAAAAGGAATGTCCTGCGGATTCTCCAACAGATCAACTAGGCGGCAACATGCATTCAGGAATTCCGGTGTGGTCTGGCCGATCGATATAGCGGGACTGTCAGTCGGAGCTTCTGCGATATTAATTTCCTCACGGTTGAGCAACTCTCGCACCATGGGCATGTCCAACTTGATTGAGAGTGCGAGACAAGGAACCTCCTCGGTCGCCGTGCCCACCCAGCTCACGATCGGCAAATCCACCGCAGTCACGACGAAGCGCGACTTGTCGTAGATAAAGCTGGTCCTGCCAAGGTTCACGTGCTTGCTGCCTTGTGCGACCACGATAATTCCCGGATGGTAGGTCATCCGGCATGGCGGGGTAGGCGCAGTCCGCTGGTGGAGGCTGACGCCCGGAATTTCCGTTGTCCGATTCTCTTCCTTGCCCATGAAGAAGGCAATCTTTTTTGCGAGTTCTGTGTGCAAACCGTGGGCAGTGTTTGGTTTCAGAGCTGTGCTTTCTCTGCCGCCTTTCATAGTGGTGGCCTCTAAAGTCTTTTCTAAAGATAGCGACCGCGCTGCAAGAAGGCCATTAATTTCTCGCCCCACAAGAGGAATAGGCAATAGATCGGCAGGATCGGGCTACCGTTTCATCGTGGGTTGGTCATAGTTTCAGGATGGGCGGGGACTCGGAAAGGAGAACAAATGAAGAAGCGCACCCTGGGAAATAGCGGCCTTGAAGTATCAGCTCTTGGCCTCGGCTGCATGAGCATGAGTTCGGGTTATGGCCCACCCGCTGACAAAGGCCAGATGATCCAACTAATCCGACAGGCTCACGATCTAGGTGTGACCCACTTCGATACAGCTGAAGCCTACGGACCATTCGCGAACGAAGAACTTGTGGGCGAAGCGCTCCAGCCAATCCGCAATCAAGTCGTGATTGCCACGAAGTTCGGTTTCGACATCGATATCGAAACCGGCAAGCGGGGTCCGGGAACCAACAGTCGCCCGGAGCATATCAAGGCTGTGGCCGATGCTTGCCTGAAACGACTGCGAACCGATCGCATCGATCTCTTCTATCAGCACCGCGTCGATCCCAATGTTCCGATTGAAGACGTTGCTGGAGCTGTTAAAGACCTGATTACCGAAGGGAAGGTCAAACATCTTGGCCTCTCCGAAGCTGGTGTTCAAACGGTTCGCCGGGCGCACGGAGTCCAGCCAGTGACCGCCGTGCAAAGCGAATACTCCCTCTTCTGGCGCGGCCCGGAGTCCGAGTTGTTGCCCACCTTGGAAGAGCTTGGCATTGGCTTCGTGCCGTTCAGTCCACTCGGTGCGGGTTTCCTTACAGGACAAATCGACGAGAACACAAAGTTTGATCCGACTGACTTTCGAAATCATGTGCCTCGCTTCTCGCCTGATGCGCGAAAGGCCAACATGGTTCTGGTCGACTTGGTCAAGTCCGTCGCTCAGCGCAAAGGCGCAACGCCCGCCCAAGTAGCCCTTGCTTGGTTGCTCGAGCAGAAACCGTGGATTGCGCCGATCCCAGGAACAACCAAATCGCGGCGGCTTGAAGAAAACCTTGGTGCAACCAATGTCGAGCTGTCAACGGACGATCTCAAGCTGATCGATGAAATAACTTCCAAATTGAACCTTGAAGAAGCGCGCCTTCCGGAAGCCGCGTTGAAGATGACAGGACTCTAGTCGCGGCCTCCGTCGTTCTTGAATGTGCACTTGTCTGCTGACTCAAAAGAACCGAAGGCAAGGAAGGACTACCGAACGTGAAATCGAACTTGGCTATTCTCGGGTTGTGTTTGATGAGCGCGCCGTGGACGTTTGCACAGACGGGCACCGGTAGTTCCTCCAACCCTGCTGCGCCGACTGCAGGGCCAACGGTTCGAACCTCTGCCGGAATCGTGCGCGGCGTGACCGAAGGAGACGTTTCGAGCTTCAAGGGAATTCCCTTTGCTTCTGCGCCGATTGGTGATAACCGCTGGCGTCCGCCTCAACCCTTGCCGCCGTGGCAGGGAGTACGCGATGCCAGCAAGTTCGGCGCGGATTGTGCGCAGACAGCATTTCGCCCCGGCGCGGCTTCGATGTCGCCGACCTCCTCGGAGGACTGCCTGTTTCTTAATGTTTGGCAACCTGCCGGAGTAGCCTCGGGAGCAAAACTGCCAGTGATGGTTTGGATTTACGGGGGCGGATTTCCACGCATTCTCGGCTGGAAGGCCCTTTACTTCACGCTGCTGTATTCCTCGTCGGTAACAGGCTTCAACCAAACTGTTTTTCCCTTTTGAGTCGGTGTAACCGCAATGTAGGCAAAGCTGCTATTGGGCGCTGCTGCGTGCCAGTGCTCTACTCCGGGAGGGCACTTGATCACATCTCCCTTATGGACGATCTGTATCGGCTTTCCTTTTTCTTGGTAATACCCTGTGCCTTCAGTGATGAGCAGCACCTGACCTCCCGGATGGATATGCCAATCCAGCTTTGCACCGGGACCATAAACTGCTTGAGCGATGCTGGGATCGAAGGTACTGTCTCCAACATTGAGCTCACTGAGCCAGATATTCCCCGTGTGATTTTTTGCGGTGGATAGTTCACCCTTCGGGAAAGTCGGCTCCGTCGTTTGTCCTTGGAACTGAGAGGCGAATAAGAGGCTTACTGCAAAAGCCATAATGCGAAGTCTTGTTCTCATGCTTTGTTTCTCCTTTGTGTCTCATGTGACAGACGGTCAAGTAAATAAGCTAGAGCCGTTTCAGAAATCGGCACGTTTCCCCGATTCGGTCGCTAGTTGCATCACATCCAGTCGCGCTTTCCAGGGATCCGGAACGGCGCCAGCCGAGCCATTGGGTGGATATCGAAGATCAAGTCTTTGCTCGGATCGTAACGCGGCCAAGGCGGCAGGCCCACGCCATTCGGATCGCCGGTCTTGGCGAAATTGACCCAGTAGCTTTGCGCAATCCGGGAGACCGCCAGGTCCTGGGCTGTCGGCGGCGGTGGGGGAGGACCGAAGAAGGCCGTGCCCAATGTGCCGAATACGAATCCGATTTCGCTACCATGCGGTGTTCCGTCCTTAAATCGCTCTCGCATCCCTGGCATTTGAGAACGCGCAGTACGCTCTGGTGCGGGATGGAACTTCGCAAGAGCATAGACGCACAGAGCACCAACCCTACGATCTCAATGCCGGAAGTCTGCGTGATATTTGCAGACTTCACGTTTTTGAGACAGAAAAAGCAACAACCGTTTCGGCAGTTTCGACATAGCTCTAATTTGTTTACCAAAGGTATATATATTTCGGAATTCTTAAACTAGCCAATGGTTTATGTTTGTGCTAATTTATAGACCATGGGTAAACAAAATAAAAAGAAGTTAAACCGGCTGCAGCGCTCCCTTCCTGAAGGCTTGGTCGCTGACGCGGCCTGGCTGGAAAAGAACGGTACCCCATTTGATCGATAATCAGACCCTCGTACTTGGCCAGCTTTTTGATCTCCTTACGCACCGGTCCCGATACCATCGACATTCTTGTCGTCACCTGTAACCACGAGCGTTACAGCGGGTGACACCTGCCGAAAAATAGAAACACCCTTCGCACCGCGAGTGAGTTGAGGTTCCCGGTAGTTCGAGAGAATTCGAGCGCCTCGATCAAAAAAAAGAAAGGCATTCAAAGTCGATTCTGGTTCCGTGATGGGTGAAGCTTGCGATTTCGGTGCGGCGCTGAACTTCGCGTCCTGAATCAGCTCGGATAACTCTTGCGCTGCCATTTGAGACGAGAGCACAGCACTTCCCGAAGCCAAGAGACACAACACGAAACGAGCGGTGTTAAGCCGGAGAAACATCATTTGATTCTCCTTGACTCTTGAATGGCGTTCGTTCAGAAAACACAGGAATCACAGCACTCCCATGAGTTCAACGGACGCCTATCCGAGCTTACGTCCTGGGCACTATTAGTCTTCTTCCAACACCGGGGCCGTAACCGTGTAGGGATTGGTCGGGCTTTGGGAGCTATACGGACTTCCATACAGACCAAAATGGTTGTTGATGCTGTTTGGAGCAAATGGGCTCCCGTGTTGTCCGAACTCGTTCGAGGTCGAATCCTGTGCAAACCGGTTGGCGCTATAACGCCCGAGATAAGTCCCATCCTCCGCAGTGATCCTAGGCGCATCGGTCGCATAAGGATTCGTGGCACTGTAGGGACTGTATGGGCTTCCATACTTCCCGTAACGGTTGTTAATGCTGTCCGGCGAATAGGGACTACCCCACCGTCCGTACACATTCGAGGTTGAGTTTGGGTCGTACTGGTTTGCGCTCAATCTGCAGCCCGTGATCGATTGAGCCGAAGCAATCAGGGTCAAACTTCCGAGCAGAACTACAGTACGAAGCATGGTTTCATTCACTTCCCCTTTCCGGCAGAAGAACGAGCGCAGGTTTGACTTTTTGCGGCTTTTTTTCTTGAGGGATATTGTTCATTCTCAAAACGCTGTAATTGATGAGACTACTTGACGCGTGGATCAAGGTCTATCCCGCCCGATGGATGAGAATGTACGTTACGTCACTGTAGCAGCGACTCGAAGAATCTGCTTGTCGATGGAGGCACGCAGATCCTTGGGCAGCAGGTCGGCTTGTTCGAGACCCTTCCACGCGGTGGCCGCGCGCTCCGCCGTCTCAACCGCGATTTTCCACAGCGGGCTTGCCGGAATCCGGGCCGTGTCGGCAAAGCGTCGCATCTGATTCTGCGTGATTTCGGACAGGCTGCGGCTGCCCCCGAAACTTAGGGCAAGCGTGTCGTTGGGAATATAAGGGAGCGTCGCCACGAAATCGTATCCCGGCGACAGGACCGGCTTGCGCTGGTCGGGATAGAGGAGGGACCAGTTCTTGAGATGCATATTGGCGTTGCCAATTACAACGGAGAACACGACGCGACGGACAAACTCAGCGACGGCGTCCTCACCCGCCTCTGCCCACAGGACGGACGCGATGTTGGCATAGCTGTGATACCGGTATTTGTTATTCGGATACTGCCCGAACACTTGCGAGAAGTCCTCCATGTGAAGGCGAACTCCCCCGGCCATGCGGTCGAAGCGCTGCACGGCAAGAGCCTTGGTTCCCGGCGCGCGCGCCTCCTCGGGCAGGCCTTTGATCTCCGCCATCGTAACGAGGCGGTTGTCCGGTACCACGATGCCAGTGCGGCGCGCGAGTTCCAGCATCGCAAATTCATTCTCAGGAACGGCGGCGAAACGGGCGGAGGGCAACTTGACGATCCATGACCCGCCCATGCCTCCGGCGGGAATGGTCAGGCCGCCGGATGCTTCCATGACGGCGGAAAACTTCAACTGCACGCCGGCAAGAGAGAACCGTAGTACAGCCTCGCGCGGGTGATCATCATCATGATCATCATGATGACGGGAATCATCGTCCTTTATATCGCCCTCAAGGGGCTCGATGACGAGCGCGCCGGGGAGATCGGCGCCGAGAACAGCGAGGAGGAAGAATTCGCGCTCAGGGTTAACATCCGCAAGCTTTGCGAGATACTCGCGCAGGTGACCTTCGGGGAGCAGGTTCGAGAAAAAGGGCGGCACGCGGCGCGGCACCGGGCGGAAGGCCGTCACGAGCCCACCGGTGCGGCCCTTGAACGAGAGGCTCAAAGTCGCGCGCTGCGGGTCGTCGATGTAGTCCTGCTCGAACGCAAAGATCTGGCGGTCGCCCGCAAGGCGGTTCATGACACCGATCCGACGTCCGTGCAGGCGAACGCCGAGCGCATTGAGCTTTCTCGGATCAAACTTCATCGCGCGGTTCCTCGG
>JASHRB010000620.1 GCA_030037575.1 Candidatus Sulfotelmatobacter sp.
ATGAGGTGACACATCCGCTGGAGCGTAGCAGCTTCAACTGGTCTGTCCCTGTCGAATTGCAGAACTCCGGCAATCCCGCACATGTCCGCTGCAGCCTTTCCAGAAGAATCTAAAGGTCCACGCCCACCGCCGGTCTACCCCAGGTTGTTTACTTCAAATACCCTGGCAGAAAGCGAGCGGGCCACGGCCGCGTCGGATGAAAATGCCCGGGCCCCGGCCTCCCGATTCCACCACTCTAAATATTGTAGCGGCGCCTCTTGCGAAAAGAGCGGCCGGCCGTTCAGATGGGCAAATCGCCCCTGACAGCAAACCACATGTGTGACTTTTCGGTTTTCTACGCAAAAGTAGAGAAATTTGCAGTCGCTGTTCCAGGGGCCGAACGTCCACGGCCCCGGGCCGAAGACCATAACGTGCGAAGTCTGGGAAACATCATAGGCATAAACGGCGGGATCGCCGGCATTCCGGCAGTGCCCTGCCGGGCGGGAGAATTTGCCCGTAATTTCATTCCCCCCGAATGACGGAATCAGCAACATCGCGTGATCAATTGGCGCGGCAACCTGGGCGCTGCAGCGCAAGACCGGTGCGGGCACTTTAACGCCGTACGCCGGCGAGATGTATTCCGAAAGCAGATCGCATTTCCACCCTGGGTCTGGGACCGGCAGAAGCCTTAGGAAGTTTGCACCACCGGAACCGGAACGGCTTCGGTTCGATGGCGACGCCACAAAGCCGTTTTCGCCGCTTGAGACCTGGAGATCGGAGGCCAAATGCCAGGAAGATTCCAGCAGATGCGTACCCCTACCTTCCACCACATCGCGCACCAGCCAAAAGGCGCCCGCCAAGTGAAAGACGAAGCGCCGGTGACGCACAGGCTCCGCCAGCCGCTCGTACCCGGAATGGGAGGCCGCAAAAAACGCGAAGGTCGCGCCGGGAATCCACCACTCTGCCTGAGTAAGGGGAAGAGAACTCCAGGCGAAAGGTCCTTCCGGGACGGCTTGATCAAGTCCGTCAACGGTCAGCGTATTGTGCGCACCAGTACCACGGAACGCCTGCCGCTCGCCCCCCTCGGTGACGTAGGCGAATGTGCCACTATCTACCAGCCATTGCCGGTTGCCGAAGGATAATTTCGCGCTCAGAGCGTCGGCGTGGCCGTGTCCGCTGCGGGCCGTACCTTGGGGCCCGGCGTCGATTACCATTTGCGGCGGGAGCGGATGGTCGCTGGCCAGAATGTAGAGCCCGCCATCCGGGAAAAACTGGCTCTTCGGCTGGCTGGCGGCATTGTTCGGATTGCCCTCGAACTGCAGGGTGCCGCCACCGAATAACCAGATGGCCTCCTCGGTGCAGGTTGCCTTGGGTTGGAGTCCCAGGTCGTGAAAAGATACCGCACCGACCGCCATCGGGTCGGCCATGTGTTCCGCCCGGTTGCGCCTTGGGTTGAAAAGCCGGCCGCCGTCATCGTCGCCAAAACCATCGGGCGGGCCCACCTGGGTAAGGGCTTGCACCACGGCCAGCATTTTCAGGACCACCACATCGAAGTCAGGGGGAATCTCCATTCCGTTCCGCACAGCCAGCAGACGCGCGTGCAGAAAGAAATCAAGCGCATAGACATGGTAGTAGAGCGATTGCTCGAAATAGACTCCGTCTGGCCGTACCTGTTTGTGGGCTTCCTCCCGAATAATTCTCCAACCGATCTGCTTCCATCGTTTTGCCGGCGAAAGCTCAGGATAGAGCGTGCCTAGAAAAAAAAGCGCGAGCGCTTCGCCGAGCAGGTGGGTATTGGGAGAAAAATAAGTTGACAGATAGCGCTCAATATGGTGTCCGTTCAGGGCAAAGGCGCTTTGCAGATGGTTGGCAAAGTCTGTGGTCAGAATCGGGCAGTCTGCGAGCAGATGTTCCAGCCAGAGCCAGGACAGTGAGCGGAAGGCGACTTCCAGGCTGCTGGCCCAATTCACGCCGAGTGGATATGGATTGGCCCGCTGCCACGAGTGCCACTGTCGGATGGCCTCCTCAAGGTATCGATCCTGGCGCGTCAACCGCCACGCCTTAGCCAGAACCACAAGATGCTGATGGCGATTCAACTCCCAGATGATTTTGTGGTCGCCGGCAACATTGAAATCAAGAAAATTGATCTTGTACCAGGGGAGCAGGGGCGTGCGTTTCCCATGGACGGGATCGAGATGCCAATCGATTTCGTTCCCCTTCCCATTGCCAAAATCCAGGCCGGTGTAACCGAGCAGACGAAAGCGATGATCGCAAATCTCATCGGCTTCATCCACGATGGCTCTCGCCTCGAGGGGCAGATGCTGCTGCAACAGGCTGGTGCGTTCTGCCAGTTCGTCCGCGGAAAAGAAAAACTTGCCCCGCCGGCCGATGGAAGTACGCGAAGGCTCCACCCTCGGCGGGAAGCCGGCTCGATGGATGGCAAAATCAAGCCTTTTGCCGGCCTCCTGCCGCACGCGAGTGTGCAATTCGTCCCAACTCATGTGGGACAGGCGGGACCAGGCCTTTCGTAGGGCGAGCGCCACGGAACTAGTTTATCGTCAGATTGGGGGCATGCTCCCATATTGCGTTGATACCCATGGTAAGCAACACTTAAGCCCTTCGGGGAGGGTAGAACGGCATCCCTGCCGTTATTCTAGGTAGCGGGTGTTGTGCGGAAGCCGGATGCCAGCTGATGCGCCGGCAACGGACAATTGCGAATAGCGTCGGGTGGCGCCATCATAGGCAGCACGGGCGAAGAGAGCGTGTGAGTCTTTCCATCAATGTGTTTTGGGCTAGGATGCGTGGGCTCGCTAATCGCCCTCTGGTGGGCGCGTCGTATCAAGGCGTCTGCTGGTGAAAGCAAGGCCGCGTACATCTCCCAACCATGAAGGCGAAGCTTCTCGATCCCGCAACCGTCGACTGGGCAAAGTTGGATGGCTTTGCCGACCGGACCGTCTTTCAGACTCGGGAGTGGCTGCAATTCGTGGGTGAGACGCAAAGGGCGAGGATCGTTTTATGCGAACTCGCAGAAGGAGGGGATAAGGTTGGCTACTTCAGCGGGTTGGTCTTCTCCCGTCTGGGCGTTCCGATGCTGGGCAGTTCGTTTCCCGGCTGGACCACCCCTTACATGGGATTCAACCTTGTGCCCGGGGCATCCCGCAAAGCGGCTCTGGCTGCGATCGAAGATGCAGCCTGGGGCCGGCTGAAGTGTTGGCACATGGAAGTTTCCGACCCCTGCTTTTCTTTTGACGATGGCAAAGATCTGGGCTTCACCTGCGAGGCGTATGCTTCGTACCGCACTGATCTTACGCAAACCGAGGACCAGCTCTTGGCCAATATGGACAGCGCCTGCCGCCGTTGCATACGCAAAGCAGAGAAGAGCGGGGTCACCATCGAAGCGGCGCACGATGCGGCGTTTGCCGGGGAATACTACGAACAACTAAAGGATGTATTCGCAAAGCAGGGCTTGGTGCCGACGTATCCAGTCGGACGAGTGCGCGCCTTGATAAAAAATCTCGACCCCACAGGACGGCTTCTGTTGGTGCGCGCCCGGGATCGGGAAGGGAAATGCATTGCCACGGGTATTTTCCCCGGCTTCAACAAGATTGCAGAATTCTGGGGCAACGCCAGCTTACGTTCCACTCAGGGCCTCCGCCCCAACGAGGCGATTCACTGGTATGCCCTGCGGTATTGGAAGGCGCGGGGCGTTGAAATTTATGACTGGGGTGGTGAAGGGAAATACAAAGAGAAGTATGGCTGCATTGCGCATCGCGTGCCGTGGTTTACGAAGTCGCGGTTTGCCCTGATCTCCGGGCTGCGGGGCCAGGCCAGGAAAATGTTTGAAAGAAAACAACGACTTCAGGGATGGTTGCAGAGCCGTCGCAAGGGGCAGAACGATGCGCAGAACGTCGATTCAGATTCCAGTACATCCTGAAGCGGGCACCCAATCTTTGATCGCAGTTTAGCCGACGTTCCTTCTTGCTAGAATCACTGTTGGTCCAACGAGTAACCATGGGATTCGTACAAAGGGGAATCAAGCACCTTTCCCGGGTCAATGACGTGCTGTTTCGCAGGCTTCGAATCGAGCGCGACATCACCATTTTCCCCGACGACGTTTTTCTTACTTCTTATCCCCGCTCTGGGAATACCTGGACACGGTTCCTGGTGGGGAATCTCGTCCATCAGACCGAACCCGTCACTTTTCTGAATGTGGAACGGCTGGTTCCCGACATGTACAAACATTCGGATCGCATCCTGCGGCATCTTCCACGGCCACGCATCCTCAAGAGTCATGAATGCTTTGATCCGCGCTATAAAAGGATTGTCTACGTGGTGCGTGACCCGCGAGACGTGGCCGTCTCCAACTACCACTGGGAGATGAAACAGCGGTCCATGGGGGACAGTTACCCGATTGAGACCTTTGTGACACGCTGGATGCAGGCGGTCTATTGGGATCGCCTGGGTTGCTGGGGAGACCACGTTATCAGTTGGCTCAGCACGCGCCAGGGCCGCGAGGGATTTCTGTTGCTGCGCTACGAGGATATGCTGGCGAATCCCGCGGCGCAAATGGGGAAAGTTGCTCGTCTGCTGGGGATTGATCCGGCTGCGGAGCGGTTGGCGCGCGCGGCGGAATTGAGCTCAGCC
>JASHRB010000621.1 GCA_030037575.1 Candidatus Sulfotelmatobacter sp.
CGGCAATAGCAACAGCGAGAAAAACACCGCGCGCAACAGACGGTTCAACAACTTGGGTTCCCTTGGTAGCCCAGCATATCGCATGGCAGGCGCGGCAGGCACCCGCCGCAACGCGCGTCACAGGAATGTCAGGCCGCAAGTTGCTCATCCGGGCAGGCCGACGGTTTTAAGTTCGTCGTCGCGTTGATTCCCGCTCCACAAGTTTCGGCGTGATCAAAATGGTTTTTGGCCGCATCGGACGTTTCGACGCAATGCGTGCCATCAGCAATTCCGCTGCCTGCACTCCGATCCTCTGCGTCCCTTGATCGATCGAAGTCAGCGGCACCGACAACACAGCTCCGTAGTGAACGTTGCCCGCGCCGACCACTGCAATATCTCGGGGTAGATGGAGTCCTGCTTCCAGAACCGCCTTGATTGCACCAATCGCGACCGGATCGTTGTAACAAACCACGCCGTCGGGCAGCGGGCGCCGCGTCAGCATCTCGCGCATTCCATCGTACCCGCTGTCCTCTCCGTGTCCACCGTTGATAATGTAATTCTCCTCCGGCTGCCAGCCCGCGGCCTCCAACGCGCGCCGGTAACCCTCCAGCCGATCGGCCGCAATTCCAACGCGCGGCCCGCGCAGGCAGCCGATTCGCTTGCAACCGCGCGCAATCAAGTGCTCGGTCGCCAACCTGCCGATCGCGCGGTTGTCTGCTCCCACAAAACAAGCGTTTAAACCGCGAATCGGACGATCGATCAGGACATAGGGAGTCTCCCGCTCGTTCACCCGCTTGAACACTCCCGCCCGTCCCGAAGGCTGCGCGGAAGCGATGATCAATCCATCCACCTGTCGCGCCAGCAGCGAATCGAATTCGCTGGCCTCGAGTTCGGGATCTTCCTCGAACGATGCGATCACCACGTGGTAGCCCTGCGGCCGCACGGTATTCGCAATCGCCCTAGCGATCTCGGCGAAAAACGGATGGGCGAATTCCGGCAACAGCAGCCCGATGGTGTAAGTGCGCCGCGTCACCAGGCTGCGCGCCACCCAATTCATCTGATAGTTCAGTTTTTTGGCGTGCCGCAGCACACGTTGCCGCGTAGCATCGCTGATGCGCCCCTGATTGCGCAGAACCTTCGAAACCGTCACCACCGACACATTCAGGTCTTTGGCGATGTCCATCATGGTCACGGGCATAGCGGGAGCATACGCGTGGGTTAACGATTATTCAAACGGAAATCGTTCATTTTCCGCTTGACAACAGTCATGGGCCTATTCAAGAATTCGCCCACAGAAGTTTGGGGATATTCGAGGGATACCTGCACCCGGAAAGAGACTATCTATGCCAAGTCGTAAACTGTGGGCTCTGGTTGTGTCGCTCGGGGTGGTTTTGTCATTCACCATTTCTCTTTATGGCCAAAGCACCTACGGTTCGGTCGTTGGGTCGGCAGCCGATTCCTCCGGGGCGGCCGTCACCGATGCCACGGTGACACTAACCAACGAGGGAACTGCCGAGAAGCGAAGTCAGATGAGCGGCCCCGACGGTCTGTTCACTTTCGTGAACCTCTTCCCCGGCCGCTATCGCGTTGATATTGAAAAGGCTGGGTTCAAGCACTTCACGCGTACCGACGTGACTGTCGAGGTTCAGCAGAGCACGCGCGTTGAAGCGACGCTGCAAGTTGGCGAAGTCAGCCAGGTGGTTGAAGTTACCTCCGCAACGCCATTGCTACAAACTGAGTCGGCGTCGTTGGGCCAGGTGGTAGATCAGCGCAAGGCTGATGAGCTACCGCTGAATGGACGCAACATCTTCAATTTGATTACTGTTTCACCGGCCGCTGTAGCCCAAGGTACCTCGGGTGGTTCGCCAGTCGGCGAGAACCCCTTCAGTTGGGGCAACTATCAGATTGGTGGTTCGTTCGCCAACCAGGGAGCCGAGTACCTGGATGGTCAGCCCTTGAACATCGGCTACATTAATCTGCCGATCATCATTCCGACTCAGGACTCGGTTGGTGAGTTCAAGGTTCAATACAATAACGTCGGTGCGGAATGGGGTAAGTTTTCGGGCGGCGTGGTGAACCTCAGCACGAAATCTGGGACAAACAGCTGGCACGGGTCCGTCTATGAATATTTCCGCAATAAGGTTTTGAACGCTAACGAATACTTTAACAAGCAAGACGAACTGTCAACAGGCAAGGCAAATGATGCGCCGCCGTGGGAGCAGAATCAATATGGGTTCCAGTTGGGCGGTCCAGTAATCAAGAATAAGACCTTCTTTTACACCAGTTGGGAAGAATACCGGCAGCGGACTTCGATCCCGTTCATTACTACCGTCCCTGCGCCCGGTATGCTGACGGGAAACTTCAGTTCCGTGTGCACCGCGGCTGGAGGGACTTTCAACGCCGCCGGGATATGTAGTGCTGTGTCTGGAACGATCTACAATCCCTATACTGCAAACGCCGCTGGCGTCCGCACGCCCTACGGCTTGGATCCAACCGATCCTTCGTGCCCCGGCAACTGTATTCCCGCCGTGGAGTTCAGCAAGGCAGACTCGATCTTGGGTGCGAAATATTACCCGGCCGCTAACCTCTCTGGAATTACAAGCAACTACTCAACTGCCTACGCCAGTGGTGGGAATACCAATGAGTTCGTGGCGCGCGGCGACCAAAACATCGGAGCTAACACGCGCTTGTTCGGCAGATTTTCCTACTATGGGTTGCTCGACTTGCCGGAAAATCCCTTGGGAACCGGATTGTGCGAGGACCGCTGCGCGGAGAATTATCACTCCAAGTTACTTGCGTTCGATGTGAACCACAGTTTTACCGCCACCACTGTTCTCGACGTGAACCTGTCCGGAAGCCGTTTCGTTTACGTGCGCCAACCACTCCTCTCGGGCTTCGACTTAACCACCTTGGGCTGGCCCGCCAGCTATAACTCGCCCCCAAGCTCGATGCGGACTCCGCCGACGCCGGAATTCCCAACCCCCAATGACGTGGGACACTCGCAAGGCAACAGCGCTATCGGAGATCACAACACGCAATACAATTTAACGCCGGCGTTCACATTGATACGTGGCAAACACACGATTCAGACCGGCGCTCAGATCGAGATCGGCCTGGATAACTACTACCAAACCAACATCGCCAGCGGCGCGTTCGGATTCCAGGGAAACTGGACATCGTCAAGCCCAACGGCCACCGACGGATCGGGGTCCCCGTACGCCGACTTTGTCCTGGGATTAGCGCTGAATCAGGGCAGTTTTGCGGGAAACCAATCGGAAGGCGTGGCGCAGGTCCCCGCGCAGACAAAGGGAAAGCAGACTTATCGAGCCCTCTTTGTGAACGACACCTGGCACTTAACGCCCAAGTTCACTGCCAATCTCGGCCTTCGTTATGAATTGCCCGGAACTTGGTCCGAGGCATACAACCGCCTAACATACTGGGACCCGAATGCGACCAACGGGACGGTTACGGGTTGCTCAGGAGTCGTAGGGTCGCCTTGCCCCGGTGATGCGATGTACGTCGGAACCGGGCCAAATTCGAGCGACAACAACCTGCCTCTGGACAAAAAGGAATTCTCGCCACGAATCGGCGTCGTCTATTCCTTCGACCCGAAGACGGTTTTCCGGGCGGGTTATGGGATTTTCTTCATTCCGAATTATGTTTCGTTCGCCCTCAATCCTGATAACGATGTGGTGAACCTGGCCTCAACTCCGTTCACGGCGTCGACAAATTCGTATGTAACCCCCTATTCTACGCTGGACGGAAACACTTGTACGCAGGCAGGAACCACCTTCGCCACGTTTAGCTGCGCCCACACCGGGCCCTTTACTGCTCAAGGGATCCTGCCCCCGCCGGGACGGGATGCAACGCCGAATCTATCGAATTTTGTAGCGGCGAATGGCAGCCCTGGTTTGGCACCCTATTTGGATCCCAAGTACGGATACCTCGAACAATACAACGTCGATATACAGCGTCAGTTGCCGGCCGGATTTTTCGCCGACCTCGCGTACGCGGGCTCCCACGGCGTCCACCTGGAGCAATATCAAACCAACGCCGATCAAATACCGGATTCGTTTGTTGCACAGGCGGCCGCGCAGGCGGCCACTGGGGCTACGCCAACAATCGCAACTCTGATCACGAATCCCATGG
>JASHRB010000622.1 GCA_030037575.1 Candidatus Sulfotelmatobacter sp.
GCCGTATCCTCGCACACCCATGACGAAAGCCTTCCGCGATCAGGGGTTGATCATCAATGAGCGGTTAGAGGAATATGACGGCACCACGGCGGTGGTGCGCACTGACCACCTGCCGGCGGAGGAAGTAGAATTCCTGCGCTGGCAAGCTGAGCGCTGGATGAAAGTTCACCACATACCGGTTGCGCTCAGGCATGATCCGGGGTTCGTCCTGTCCCAGGGGTTGAAGATGTTGGCCCACACTTTCCGCGGAAGCTCGATCCGCTCTGCGCTTGGACTGGAAAGCCAGCAGAAAGTGTTTGAGAGGTATAAAGCGATTCGGCGGAAAGAGCGCGAGTACGTGTAATCGTGAACTCTCCAGTTATGTTCCAGCATGCCCCGACAGGCCGATCCAGTGTCTTTGTCCGGACCTTGGACAGCCACTTGAATAGCTCTTCCGCTTTTTTAGGAAGACCTCTTGCGTGCTGGCCATCACACCCGCTCTGCGTTGTAACCCCATGCCGCAGTCCGCGGCTCGCGCAAGGACTGACGAAATACCAACGATCGAGAAGGGGTAGCGCTTCGCTCTCCAGTCTTATTGCCGGGTAGCGTCATATTCTTGTTTCCCGCATGCTTACAGGATGAGGTCAGGGTCGCCCGCGATCTGGGCACAATCGCGAGAGGCAGGCATGGGTCGCCAAGCGGGCGCTTAATTTCCGCAGCCCTTGCTTCGAGTTCCTGTATTTAGTCAAGATCTCCTTGCTTCCTCCGGCAGCCGATTTGTGTGACACTTGGACGCCCAGAAAGCGAATCGAAAACGAGGGAAAATGAGACCCGCCAAACTCGCTCTGATCGTCGTTTGTTCCACGCTGCTGTCCGCCGCCGTGGCTGGCGCACAGGAATTGAATTCGACTTTTGCCCGTGATCCCGGCCAGCCCATCGATCAGCAGTACACCGACCAGATTCACAAATACACCACCGATCCTTCGTTCATCTCTCCGCTGGTCGATTACCTTCCGGCCTCAAAAACCGTGCCCACACCAGCCAAAGTACTGGGCGACGTGTCCGGAGCTCCCGACATGCTGCCCTATGCCGAAGATGTTTACAGGTATTTCCGTCTGCTGGAAGCCAGCAGTCCGCGGGTGAAGGTCTTCACCATCGGGCACAGCGAGGAAGGACGAGAGATGATCGCTGTCGCCGTCGCCGATGCCAAACTCCTCGCCGCCGCGAAAGAAAATGACGCGCGCCTGGCCCAGCTTGCCGATCCCCGCACGATCGGCCTCGACGACGCCAAAGCTCGCCCGATCATCGACCGGTCCTGGCCCGTCTATTACATCACCGGCACCATCCACTCCCCTGAGACCGGAGCTCCCACGGCCCTGATGGAACTTGCCTATCGTCTGGCTGTCGACGATGCGCCCTATATCAAGTACATCCGCTCGCACATGACGGTGCTGATCACGCCCGTGGTCGAAGTCGACGGCCGCGACCGCATGGTCGACGTCTACAAATGGCACAAGGCCCATCCCGGCGAGCTTTGGCCGCACCTTCTTTACTGGGGCCACTACGTGGGCCACGACAACAACCGCGACGCCATGGCCATGACTCTCGCTCTGACGCGCAACGTTCTCGACACTTATCTGGGCTGGCATGCGCAGGTGCTGCACGACCTGCACGAGTCGGTCCCCTTTCTTTACGACAACACGGTGGGCGATGGACCCTACAACGCCTGGGTCGATCCGACTCTCGCTGACGAGTGGGCGGAACTGGGTTGGAACAATGTCGCCCAGATGCAGGGATTCGGCATGCCCGGAGTCTTCACTCACGGCGATTTCGATACCTGGAGTCCCGGTTATCTGATGTTCCTGGCCGCCATGCACAACGGCATCAGCCGCCTCTATGAAACCTTCGGCAACGGCGGTGCCGATACCGAGAAGCGCATCCTCAGGCCGGAAGATTACTCGCGCACCTGGTACCGTCAGAATCCGCCGCTTCCAGTGTTGAACTGGTCACAGCGCGATAACAACAACTATGAAGAAAGCGCTTTGCTCTCCACTCTCTCTTACTTCTCGCATAACACGCACCACTTCCTCGAAAACTATTACGGCAAGAGCAAACGCGCCATCGAAAAGCCGTCGCTGGAAGGGCCCGCCGCCTATGTCATCTCCGCCGACCCAGCCGACGCAAATCGCCAGATCGAGTTGCTCAGGGTATTGCAGCGGCAGCACGTCGAAATCGAACAACTTTCTGAAGCCGTCACTTCCAGCGTTCCCGCGGAAAAGCGCGGGGACAAGCCGAGACAGGAAACCTTCCCCGCCGGCAGCATCGTCATCCGCATGGATCAGCCCTATTCCCGCGTCGCCGATGCGCTGCTCGATCGGCAGTTCTGGGCTGCCCGCGACCCGCAGAAACATCCCTACGACGATACCGGATGGTCTTTCTCGCACCTCTTCAATCTAAAGGTTGTCCGTGTCCTCGATCCCGCGATTCTCCAGTCGACGATGACGCCGCTTGACGATCCGGCGACGCTGGCCGGCAAAGTCTCCGGCTCCGGCACGGTGATTGCCGTGGCCAACACCGGCCAGGTTTCGCTCCTGTCACTCGTCTACAAACTGAAAGGCGCGACCATCCAGGTCGCAGAAAAGGCTTTCGATGCCGAGGGCAAACATTTTGCGGCTGGCTCCCTACTCATCACCAACGCTGGAGATGACCGAGTGTCCAAGCTTCTGCGCGACTTGTCGCTTGATGCATCGCGGCTGGGCGCGGCCCCGTCCGTACCCGTCCACCCCGTCGATGCTCCGCGCATCGCCTTCATGCACACCTGGCTTGGCACTCAGACCGAAGGGTGGTGGCGCTATGCCTTCGATACCGCGGGCACGCCCTTCGACTACATCAGCACGCAAACTGTCGCCAAAGAACCGGACCTGCGCACAAAATACGATGTCATCGTTTTTGCGCCCGTCGGCCATTCTTCTACGCTCGAAATTCTCAACGGCATTCCCCGGTGGAATAATCCGATGCCGTGGCAGAAATCCGAGCTGACTCCCAACCTCGGCGCCCTCGACAGCACCTCCGACATTCGCCCCGGCCTGGGTTACGAAGGCCTCGCTCATCTGAAGCAATTTGTTGAGCAAGGCGGGCTCCTCATCACCTGTGAAGACACCGCTCAGTTCGCCATCGATACCGGTCTTGCGCCCGGCGTCAGCGTCGCTCCTCAAGGCGAGGCGAGTGTGGTTGGTACGGTGCTCAACACGGTTTTCGTCAACCGCGACCATCCGGTCGCGTTCGGTTACGGGCGCGGCGTCCCGGTCATCAGCGCCAACGGCATGGCCTTCAATGTCAGCAGCATTCTCGGGCGCACCGCAGGGCGCGTTTTGATGGACCCTTTGACCGATCCTCTCGACCCCTACGCGAAACGCGCAACCGGGCGCGGCAGCGTCGACGAC
>JASHRB010000623.1 GCA_030037575.1 Candidatus Sulfotelmatobacter sp.
ATTACGAAGACAGCGCCAAAAATCGTGACGCGGGCCAGAGTGTTGGTGCTGCGGTGAAAAATCTGCGGCATGCTTACTTACGAGCTTTCGGGAGACCGGATATGACGCAATCAATCTCGGAAAAGTTGCTGGTTCGTTGTTGGAGCGCGAGACGCAATACCCACAAAAGTTTCCACAGTTTTAATGAAACACGAAATTATAAATAGTTGGCAGAAAGTTGTCGCGTGTTTCCGACCGCTGAGCAAAAAAATATTCCGCCGCCATGGACGGTGCCGAAAAAAACGGAATTCGTTCTTGGGGCGCGAGCATTTCGACCTCGGTCTTTGATGTTTATGGGGCGCAGGTCGATTCGATGGCCGCTCCAAGTTTCCCCCACTCCGCGCCCCGGGAGGCTCTACTCAACGTAGGTTCATGACCAGAAGTTTGGGTTCGGTCATTTCTTCGATTGCGTAGCGCAGGCCTTCGCGGCCCAGGCCGGAATCTTTTACGCCGCCGTAGGGCATCTGATCGACGCGAAACGAAGGAATATCGCCGGCCACCACCGCTCCGACTTCAAGTTCATCGTAGGCTTGGAAAAGCAGCTTGGCGTCGCGCGCGAACACGCCCGCCTGCAAACCGTAGCTTGAATGGTTGAGGCGGCGCAGAGCTTCATCGAAATCGTGATACGGTTCGACGGTCACGACCGGACCAAAAATTTCCTGGCAGTTCACTTTCATTTCCGGTTTGGTTCCGCTGAGCACCGTGGGTTCCACCACGGAACCCTTCCGGCGTCCGCCGCAGAGAACGCGTGCGCCGGCGCGAGCGGCTTCTTCGATCCAGGCGATGACGCGGACCGCGTCGCTCTCCCGGATGAGCGGGCCCACATCGGTCGATTCCTCCAGGGGATCGCCGGTTTTGAGTTTCTTGACGCCTTCCACAACCAGATCGGTGAATTTGCCGTAGACGGAATCTTCGACCAGAATGCGCTGGACTGAAATGCAGGTTTGACCGGCGTAGCCGAAGCCTCCGGTGATGCAGCGATCGGCGGCGTAGCTCAAATCGGCGTCGTTGTGAACGATGACCCCGGCGTTGCCGCCCAGTTCGAGCACAACTTTTTTCTTGCCGGCGCGGCGCTTGATGTCCCAGCCGACGGGCGCGCTGCCGGTAAAGCTGATCAGTTTGATGCGTTCGTCGGCGACCAGCAGGCCGGCCTCTTGGTTCGCGAGCGGAAGCACGTTGAGGCCGCCGTCGGGCCAGCCCGCCTGCTGGACGCATTCGGCGAGAAGTAGCGAGCAGAGCGGAGTCTGCGGGGCGGGTTTCAGCACCATGGGGCATCCGGCGGCGATGGCGGGAGCCACTTTGTGGGCCACCAGATTCAAAGGAAAATTAAACGGCGTAATGCCGGCGATCGGGCCCAATGGAAAGCGCTTGACGATGCCCCAGCGGCCGGCGGTGAACTCCTGCCAGTCGAGGGGAAGGTATTCGCCGTAGATGCGCGTAGTTTCTTCGGCGGCAACGTTGAAGACAAAAACGGAACGATCGACTTCGAAGCGGGCCGATTTTAAGGGCTTGCCGGCTTCCTGGGCCAGGGTGCGGGAAAATTCCTCGCGGCGCTCGCCGATTTGCTGGGCGATGCGCCGCAGCACGCGCTGGCGCTCGAAAGCGGGCAAGCGGCGGGTGGTGCCGAAAGCCTTGACCGCGGCGGCCATGGCGGCTTCGGCGTGTTCGCGGCGTGCCTGCACGATGCGGGCGATAACGCTTCCGTCGTAGGGGGCGCGAATGTCGATGAGATCGCCGTCTTCCGACCAACCGCCGTCGAGGAAAAATCCGCGGGTTGCTACGGGGGCAACCGTCATTTCGGCCATGCTGCCTCCCAGAACTGAGCTTTTCGATTATAGGCCGAGAGCGAAGGTTGCTTTTTTCTGAGGGCTGGAAATTTTGAACCACCGAGGGCAGGGAGGACCCCGGGGAAGCCTGGCCAATACAATGGAAGGCGCTTTGCTGTTTTGCGGGGATGCATTCCTTGGAAACCATTGCCGAGCTTGCGCCGCGATTGCGGCGCCGGGAAATTTCTCCGGTTGAGCTGATGAAAGCGTGTTTGGAGCGGATTGAAAAGCTCAATCCCGCGCTGAACGCCTTTGTTACCCTGTGCGCGGACTCGGCGCTGAAGGAGGCGCGCCAGGCGGAAAAAGAGATGGCGCTCGGCGAGTGGCGCGGGCCGCTGCATGGGATCCCGGTGGCGCTGAAGGATTTGATCGATACGGCGGGCGTGCGCACGACGGCCGCGAGCAAGGTCTTTGAAAACCGCGTTCCCGCCCAGGACGCTGACGTTGTGCGTCGCTTGCGCTGCGCGGGAGCGGTGATCGTGGGCAAGAATAATCTACATGAATTCGCTTACGGCGGCAGCTCGCTGGTCAGTGATTTCGGCGAAGTTCGTAATCCGCGGAGCGTGGAGCACATTGCGGGAGGGTCATCGGGCGGATCGGTGGCGGCCGTGGCGGGCGGCTTGTGTTATGCGGCGATTGGGACGGACACGGCGGGGTCGATCCGCGAACCGGCGGCGCTGTGCGGATGCGTGGGACTAAAACCGACTTATGGTCGCGTTTCGGCGCGCGGAGTGATTCCACTTTCCTGGTCGCTGGATCATGTGGGTCCGATTGCCGCGACCGTGGCCGACGCGGCGACCGTCTTGCAGGCGATTGCGGGATACGACGCGGATGATGTGGGCAGTGCGGATGTTCCGGTTATCGATTATGTGGGCGCGCTGCGCGAGAGCAGCAAGAATCTGCGCGTGGGAATTCCGAGAGCACATTTTTACGACAACCTGGGCGACGAAGTTGGGGCGGCGATGGCGCGGGCGATTGAAGTGATCGGGACTCTGGTTTCGGAAGTGCGCGAGACGAAGCTCGATGTGCCCACCGATCGCACGGTGCAGTTGGCGGAATCGTACGCCTATCATGCCGAGAAGGTGGCGCGCGCGGCGGAGCTGTATCAGCCGGAAACGCTGCAACGAATTCGCGCGGGCGAAAAGATTTCGGCGGCCGAGTATACTCAGCGGCGGCGCGAGCTGGATGAAGCGCGGCGGAGCGCGCACCGGATTTTTGAGGAAATCGATTTACTGATCACGCCAACCACGCCGATGCCCGCGCCGAAAATTGCCGATCTGAAAAAAGATCCGGCGGCGCTGCGGCCGGCGGAGCTGACCCTGCTGCGCAACACACGGCCGTTTAATGTGTGGGGATTGCCGGCGATTTCGGTGCCCTGCGGCGTTACCCATGCCGGTCTGCCTGTCGGCTTGCAGATCGCGGGGCCACGCTGGGGGGAAAATCTAGTGCTGAGTTTGGCTCAGGCCTATGAGCAGGCAACCGGGTAGCACCAGTGGCCTCCCGGCGGAGATGGAACGGGCCCTCGGGTCTCCGCGGCCTCCCGGCTGTGGATTTCCGGCCGAAATAAATTTTGCCTTCCGCGCGCGAAGGGTAGGGGCATGGGTCTCTGCGCGCAGACATGCAGATCAAAATTGCTCTTTCGATATCCCTGAAAACCTTGCCCATCGCGGGTTTCGCAAAAACAGACCGCACCAAATCCGGTTTTTCAAGGAACTTAGAGTGTCGCCCTCAATCCACCGTTCTCACGTCATCCGGCAGAATCAGCAGGAACATGCATTTGCCGATCGCGGTCGAGCAGGAGAGCACGCCGCGGCGGAGGATTTTGACGGGGGTATCGTCGGGCAGGGTCAGGTGGTAATCGGCGGTGCGGAGAGCGGCCGAAAGAATTTTCAGTTTTTCGTCGCCGCTGATGAATTTCACGTCTTCGGCTTTCTCGGGTGCGCCTACCACGGCACTTAATAACACGAAGAATTCGGCGCTGCCGGCCTCTTTCATCTTGCCCAAATCGGCCTTGCCCAGGTCGATGGTCCGCAACGACTGCAGCCGGTCTTTAGCAGCGTTTGTAGCAGCTGTGTTTGCAGCGATGTCGCTCGTGCTCTTCCATTTCGGATCGGACTTTTCCAGAGCATCGATTCGTCCCTGCGTTTCCGGCGGCGGACGCAGCCCCGCCAAGGCCAACTCATAGGTTTCGAGCGCGCGATCTTTCTTGCCTTCTTTCTCGTAAATCTGGCCGAGATGGTCGCCGACTTCGCCGTGCTGGCCGAGACTCCAGGCAGAGGCAACATATTTTTCGGCCTTGTGGTATTCGCCTTTGCTGAAGTAGACCCAGCCGAGCGTGTCCCAGTAGGCGACGAGCGAAGGCACAAGCGTCAAATCCTGCTGGGTGAGCCGGTCCAACGCGAGATTGCGCAAAGCGGCCGTGGTCGCCGAAACGGCTGACTCCGCGTATTGCTGCGCGCGGTCGAGGTGCGCCCCTTTTAGCGAGAGCTGATAAGCAATGTTGTTCCACACGAGCGGGGTGGCCGAGATTTCAACGGCGCGATCGAAAGTAGAGAGCGCTTTGTCGTCCTGGCCGAGATTGAGATAAGCGTCCCCGAGGGTGACTTGCAGTTCGGGATTGTCGGGCGTAAGAGACGCAGCTTTCTCCAGTTCGGGCGCGGCGAGATCGTATTTGTGCCACTCCGAGTACATGGATCCCAAGCCGGCGTGGGCGAACTTGTCGAGAGGATTGATTTCAATCTGCTTGTTGAATGCGGTAGCGGCCTGATCGTATTTGCGCTCCTGCCAGTAAGCGCGGCCGAGCGCGTTGTAGGCATATTCGTCGTAAGGATTGATTTCGATCTGCTTGTTGAGGGCAGCGACGGCTTCGTCGTCCTCGCGCATGCCAAGATAGGCTGCGGCCAAGGTGTTCCAAACGTATTTATTTTTGGGATCGACTTCGGCAGCGCGCTTGAGCACCTGAATCGCGAGAGGAAGATTGCCGCTGGCGATGGCGGCGCGTCCGCTTTCGATAAGGTCATCGACTTTCATGTCCGGCGGCGGAGTGGGCGCGCCCGCGATCGTGTTTTCCACCGAGAGAACCTGGCCCAGATCGGACATGACGGCGTGGCGAAAAGCCGCGTAGTCTTCAACGCGGGCCAGGGGAATTTCGTCCCGGCGCATGTCGAGAATGCGCGAAGCGGTGAAGCTGGCGCCCTCGACCTTGTACGTGGCCTGGTAATCGGCGTAGTCGCGCTCCAAGGAAAACGGGATGGGAGCGTGGGCCGTGTAATTTACCGGCAGGTC
>JASHRB010000624.1 GCA_030037575.1 Candidatus Sulfotelmatobacter sp.
GTCTAGTGAAACAATGCCCCTCATCACAGCAAAAAGTGACGGCCGTCACCTGTGACATGGCTCTTCGTTTTGAAACCGGCCTCTTGCTTTTAAAGATGATTCACACAAGCTTTGCAGTTTTTTCGATTTCTTGTGACCGTAGTCACGGATGTGAGTAAGACGCCTCACGGCGCAACCGCCGAAAAGATGAGACAACAAAGCTAGTCGTGAAAAACAGGAAAAGCAGGTTTTTGCCGACGGCCAAAAAACTTCCGCTATGGGGCGATGTTGCCAGGGCTCTCACGCATGTCCTGGAGCTTGCTTTTGGCTGTCAGCACCGCATGTTAAGCCGGGTTTTTACGATCCGCGGACGCTCCTACAAGGTTTGCTGCCAGTGCGGGGCGACCTTCAGCTACTCGCTGCGACCAATGTCAATTGTGCCGCGCCATGGGCTGTTTTCCGCGCTCAAACGCCTCCCTCACGTGCGCAAGATGCACAACTCCGCGAAATGGCCGAACAACGCCTGATTCGAGAAGCGAATAGCCTGGATCGCATTTGCCTGAATTCACCGAATCCGCACCGTCCGCAATACGCTTGTGATTGGACTTTCAGCGCACCACTTCGGCAGGGCCGTTTGCAGGGACGTCTTCCATTCGCCGACTGGAGCCATGCATCTCCTCATCACTCTTATGCGATCGTCCGCCGTTGCCGGCCTTCGATCGGCGATTGCGCCCAGAGGAACAGACAATTTGCCATTCCTAGTGCGAACAGCTCCGTCTTCATGATGCTATTTCCTCTGTACTCAAGATTTCTTTTTCGCGATAAATGCACGTTGGCGCATCTTCGATGCAAGAATCAACCGGGCAACAACCGCCATGACAACCTTCAGAGCTCTTGCCGCCATCGTGATTGTCTACCTTGAAAGGGATGCGGTGACCGTGGTCACGGAGAACGGCGAAGACCGACACGCGTTATTCTTTAATGTTTGAGTGACCGCCACGGGAATCAATGGATGCCACGGATACGACGCCGCGTCGGTTTCGAATGACCGCACTGCATAGGTCGTTGTTTTAAAGGCCCGATTGTCGAGTACTATGCGTGCACCGTCAAAACGGCGCAGGGCGCGTGGGCTACCACGGAATGGACCGTCGACCACGGCAGGCGCGTCGTTCCCCGCATGGGTCCGGCTCCGACTAATACCAGATCGGCCTCGCCCTGGATGGCTTTGCTTACGATGCACTCCCATGGAGTTCCGAAAGGCACACTTAGTTCGGGCGCGTACGCCAGGTGAGCATCTTTAGGCACGACTGCCTGCAAGCGCCGGACTGCTTCTCCAATGGCTTCGGGTTTTAAATCCAGATTCGAACCCTTCTTAATGACGTGCATGAGAGTAAGCCGCGCGCCAAACTTCTCGGCCAGTCCAATTGCGAGGGGCGCAACCAGCAGCGATTCGGAACTGAAATCGGTGGCATACAGGATGTGCCCCAGTTCGAGTGCGACAGGTGCAGGTCCTCCGCCATCGGTGTCGAAGTCAGGGAGATTGGCGCAGCCGGAAATGTTTGGCCCGACGGTTAGCACCGGACATGTTGCGTGATGAAGAATGTCCTCAGCCACAGAGCCGAGCAACAATTTCCCCAGTCCCGTGCGGCCGTGCGTACCCACGACGATCAGATCGACATTATTTTCCCTGATGATTTCTCTGAGGTTCGGCCAAACTTGTCCGTGCCGCACATAGCCCCGAGTGCGTATTCCGTGCAATCTGGCGATGATTTGTTCAATCTTTTGCTTCGCTGCGTTATGAGCGTCTTGACAAAGAGCTCCAAGGCTCACATAGTCGATTCCATTGGCGATCATCAGGAAATTTGTGTCGGAAAGAACGTGTGCCAGGTGTAATGTGGTGCCAAACCTGCGGCAGATTGCACTCGCGTACCTTAGGACCAATTCTGAAGTGGCCGAAAAGTCCGTCGCATATAGGACGTTCTTTATTGAGATGGCGGAACGATCTGGCTTGATTTCGGGCGGGTCGTGCGTCTGCAGAAGGGCCGGCATGTGAACACCTCGCAACTCATCGAATAATTAACATTCCACGGCGGCTGCGGCTGTGCGTGCGGACATCTCGTCATGTGACGGCGATCACTTCCTCAAGTTCAGGGGCGTGAGAGGATTACGAGGGTCGTATCCTGTGAGCGCGCGACGAAAGAAGGTTGACTGCTTCGCAGTTTAACTGGAAATCATGGAGGCTAGCTGGGCCAATGCGAATCGTTGAAATCTCCCACGATGAGTGCACACACCTTCTGAACCGCGTGTCAATCGGGCGACTAGCGTCTTCCCTGGACAATCAGCCCTACGTCGTTCCAGTTTGCTTTGCGTATGAGCCGAACTATCTTTATGTATTCTCCACCGTCGGGAAAAAGATAGAGTCGATGCGGCAGAATCCCAAGGTTTGTATGCAGGTCGATGACATCGCGAGTCCCTCCAACTGGATGAGCGTTGTCGTGGAGGGCAACTACAGAGAATTGCAGGAAGCGCAATACAGCGCTGAAAAGGAACGCGCTAAGGAGCGGCTCTCTCGATCCTCGGAATGGTGGGTGGCTCCACTGGCACAGCGTCGGGAACATACCAGTGATATCTTGATTGAGCCGGTGTTTTTCCGCATCGATATCCAGTCCATGAGCGGCCTGCGCGGCATTCCCGAAGCCGAGTAAGACTCAGGCCAGCAAGGCGATCGCGATTCAGCGGGTAGGGGGATGTTCGTGAGTTTGCATCTTCTGCTGGAGGTCGCGAACTTCCTGCTGCAGCTTCTTCGCCTGCTCTTCCAGGGCTTTGATGCGCGGGTGGGAATCCGGATGACTGTGACCGGAGTTTTTATCTGCCCTAAAGTTCTCCTCGTACTTGGCATGCTATCAACGGCAGAGGTCTTTCCAATCAATTTGACATCTTTGCCGCGCGGTCTGATCACCACGACGTGTGTCTTGGATCACAGGCCCCAGCGATCTCTGGGGTTGTAATTGCGCCTAAAGGAGAAGGTGCCGTGTGCCTTGCCATTCCAGGAAAGATCGTTGAAATCCAAGGTCAGCCGCCGCTGCGTACAGCTCGAGTGCAGTTCGGCGGCATCGTGCGCCAGGTTTCTCTCGGCTTTGTTCCTGAAGCCGGGCTTGGCGATTACGTAATGGTTCACGTCGGCTTCGCCATCAGCCGTATTGACGCTGTCCAGGCCGAGCGCGCCTACAATGCCCTGCACGAGATGGACATGTTGGAGGGCGAACTTCTTCCCCATGGAGCGGAGTTGCCCTGATCCCCCTGATTGCGCTCAAAAAACAGCCCATCGAGCCTCTCGCCACGGATCACGGCCCGGTGTGATCAGAATCACCGTGTGTGATTCCCCTCAAAGCTACAGTGGGTCCATGTAATCCGCCGTCTCTTGGCTGACGTGGTTGTCAGGCACAACATGAAGTATCTCGATGAGTATCGCGATGCGCGAATTGCCCGCGTTCTAGCCGCCGAAATCGCCCGGTACACAACGCGCCCCTGGGTGCTGATGGAGATTTGCGGCGGACAGACCCACACGATCATGCGCTATGGAATTGATGAAATTCTGCCTCGCGGCCTGGAACTCGTGCATGGTCCGGGTTGCCCGGTGTGCGTTACACCGCTGGAAACGATCGACAAGGCGATTCGGTTGGCATTACGTCGGGACGTGATTCTGGTCTCGTATGGGGACATGATCCGAGTGCCTGGTTCGCAATTGGACCTGTTCGCGGCCAAGGCTCAAGGTGCGGACGTCCGGATTGCATATTCGCCTTCCGGGGCGGTGAAGATTGCCCGCTCCAACCCAGATCGGAAGGTGGTTTTTCTCGCCATCGGTTTTGAGACTACCGCTCCAGCCAATGCCATGGCCGCGTGGCAAGCGAAGTCGGAAGGGCTGGCCAATTTCTCGATGCTGGGTTCGCATGTGCTGGTCCCGCCCGCGATACGGGCGCTGATGGCTTCTGAGAATTAATCGCGTGTAGGGGTTCATCGCACCGGGACACGTCTGCACGGTAATGGGGGGCGACGAACACGAGGCGCTGGTGCGCGAATTTGCTGTGCCCATTCCGACAGAATTCGGAATCTGGTGGCAACCCGCGCAGAAGGGCGAGAAGCCGATTCCCGAACCGAAACCGCAGCGCACCGATAAAGCGAACACGAAAACGGCGATAGCCGGTGTGCTCGCTCGCCCATCGGACTGCCGCCCTCCGGGCTCCCATTTTTCCATCTCATTTTTTCCTAGCTGGAAGCAAAACAGGAGGGGAGAGGGAGTCGGGTCAAACCCGCGCGTTCTCCAGCGCGCCGTGCTAGCGGTCGGAGCGAAGCGCAGAGGCTTGACGCGGCTCCCGCGCTCCGTACACTCTTCAGCGAAAACATGGGATGGCTGCTTCTCCAAGACGCCTACGCCGAGGACCCCACCTCGACGACGGTGCCCGGTTGAATGGTTCGCAACGCCCCGGCGCATGCCGGGAAGTGCGGTTCTAAATCCGCCACGCGATTCGTACGCGCACGCACGATCAGCCGTGCGATCCTGCGCCCGGTGAGGTTCTGCTGATAACGCAGATTTCGGTCGATCGTCACCACCACATCAAAACTGGCGTCGGCCAGGGCCAGCAGTCCGCCATTTTCTTTCCCCGACTATCCTGCTTCCTGCACCGTCGTGCAGTCGAAACCGCTGGCCACCAGTGCTACTTTCATCGCCTTGGGCGCGCCCTCGTCGATCAGTACTTTCATCCCAGATGTGCCATCAGGCTGTCCCGCGCCTCTTCCAGCGCCGCAATCGCGGCCTCGCGCGTCACGCTCGGATACTGCTCCAGAAAATCGCCCAGACTTTCGCCGCCTTGCAGATAATCCGCATTCAGAATTGCGCAGCCTAGAGCGTCCTATCATGGGCAGCAATAAGGCACCTATAAGGGAGTGGGCATGTCGCGCTGTGCCATTCCCTTGCCACGGCAGAACTGACGTGAGGGCGCACATGAAGCTCATCCAGACCGCAACGACTATCGTTTGCATGTCATCCGTTTGCCTTGGTCAACCGGAAGGCATGGGAGTACCGATGGTACGAAGCCCAGCCCGACAGCACACGTCGCCACCGCAACTTGGTGCCGGGAACTCTCGAACAGCATGCGAACGAAACCGCCGCACAAAAAGCAGTGGTCGCACTTCGGGCTGACATTAACGTTGAGAGTCCGCACACGTGCCTGGCCCCGATCAGTGTTCCGATGCTTATCGATCACTACCGGCAAAAGGAACTCGGCGAGGACTCGAACAAAACCTATGCGACATGCAGAACGTATGAAGGCCACTTCCGCAAATGGATTTTGCCCGCTTTGGAGCGAATACCGTGTGAAGGACGTTCGAGCCGTCGCTGTCGAAGAGTGGTTGCGTTCGCTGAAACTGTCAAACGGCAGCAAGGCGAAGATGCGAGACATCATGCACGCTGTCTTCAATCACGCGATCCAGTGGAAGTGGCACGAGAAGAATCCCATCACGCACGTTCGCCAAAGTGCGAAGCGGTCCAGGATTCCTGTGGTCCTGACCATTGAGGAGAGTGCTGCTCTGCTCGGCTTGTTGACATAATTGGAGCAAGAAATTCCATCGGATCGCTGGGTACCGGCCCATGAAGACGTTGTGGCCCGGGTGATCATTATCACTACGCGCTTTAAGCCACGATCCGGTGAAATGTGTTTCATAATTTGATTTGTGGCTGGACCCGCGTATCGCCCTAATCGCCTTTTCTGTACTCAAGAATGCCACCTCCGAAAATACAGAACGTGGCCGCGACGTCCGTCCACTCACTTCTCTGTCAGGCTTCCACCTGCGAGCGCATCGGCTCGAAGTTCCGCTGCATCCAGTCAACTCCGACCCAGAGGCAATCAATCAACGAGAACGACTTCGAGTGCTTGGCTAGCACAGGAGTGGGCAAAGCGCCAGGAAACTCTCTAGTATGCTGGGCAGAGGAATTTCAATCTCGGCGAGGATATTCGCTCTAATTCGCTTTGCAATATGATTTGGGAAAGCGAGTTTAAGCAAATGGCGTCTGAAACCATCGAAGCTGTGCTCCGAAAGACACAGTTATTCGCGAGGCTCACAGAAACCGAGATGCATACTTTGTGCGCACGGGTGAGCAAGCGGCACTTTGGTCACGGCAAGGCGCTATTTGGCGAGGGCGATCCGTGCCATGGCCTCTTTGTGGTCGCAACGGGGAAAATTCGGATTTTCAAATCATCGTCGTCGGGTCGCGAACAGTTGTTAGCAGTCGAGGGACCGGGAAGCTCCTTCGCGGAGCTTCCGGTTTTCGACGGAGGCGTGTATCCTGCTTCGGCGTCCGCCTTGGAAGATACCGAAGTGCTCTTCATCTCGCGCAAGGATTTCCAAAACTACTGTCGCGAGCATCCTGAGGTAGCACTCAAAGTTCTTGCGATTGTCGGTTCCCGTCTGCGCCGTCTCGTGGGGATCATTGAAGATCTGTCTTTCACAACTGTGAGGCAGCGTTTGATTTCGCTTTTGCTGCGACTCGCTCAAGGAGGGGGAACCGCTGCAAAACAAGGTGTCCGGGTGGAACTGACAACCACCCACCAGGACCTGGCGGCGGAATTAGGAACGGTGCGGGAACTCGTATCCCGGAATCTTAGCCGACTCCAGGCAGAAGGATTTCTGGAAGTAGATGGCCGCACGATCATCGTGAAAGACCTCTCCGGGCTGAAGCGAGAACAGATCACACCCGCGTAGCCTGAGAAAACCGTGTTGTTATCACATCAGGCCCAAGTGACTTTAGTCACAGCCAACAATTCACCACAAATAGAAAATGATTGCGTCATGGAGGTCTTTATGGATTTCAGCAGCGAAAGCAAAATAAAAGATATCGCGCTCTCGAATCCGGCAGCCAGGCAAGTTCTCGAAGATGCCGGGCTGGATTATTGCTGTGGTGGGAGTAAGTCGCTTCACGAGGCATGCCTTCATGCAAATGTCTCGTCGCAGGAAATATTGAACCGCTTGCAAGAAAACGCCAAAGACATCGAACTCGACGACTGGAACCGGGGGACAGCGCCGTTATGCGAACTGACACGACATATTCGTGAGAAGCACCATCAATACGTTCGCGAAGCGATTCCACGCACGCAAGCATTGTCAGAGAAAGTTGCCACAAAGCACGGAGCAAATCATGCCGAACTGGTGGATGTCGGGAAGCTCTTCGCGGAGCTAGGCCAAAAGATGATCATGCACATGCAGAAAGAAGAACAAATTCTCTTTCCGTACATAGACGCTGTGGAGCGGGCAATCAATGCGCAGAGTTCGCTCGAACCGCCGTTCTTTCAGACCGTAAAGAATCCCATCCACGCAATGATGCAGGAGCACGATGTGGCGGGAGATTTAGTCAGGCGAATTCGCGTTTTGACTTCGGATTACACGCCTCCTGACAGCGCCTGCACCAGCTTCAAAGCACTGTACGAAGAGCTCAGAGAATTCGAAGCAGACCTTCACCAACATGTTCATCTCGAAAACAACGTCCTTTTCCCTCGCGCCGTAGAGTTGGAAGCGTCTGCTACATGATGGGGCTGGTGACTAACGGATAATTCGTGGAGGGAAGGATGGTCCGGTTCGATGCCGCCCATAGAGCTGTTCATTATCCGCCTGATCGTCGTTTTCGCATTTGGGTTCGACCGTCGATCTTGATGGGGATCGGTATTGCGATCCTCTCCGTGATCGCGGCCGCCTGGATCGAGGTCGCCGTAGCCGGAATCCCTCGTATTTCCGCCATTCCGCAGATATATACAAACAACTTCGCGGAGCCACGTGGCTTCCCGGTATGGATACGCTACTGTCACTTTTTCAATTTTCTTTTCGTGACGATGCTGATTCGGAGCGGGCTTTCGATCCTGATGGACCACCCTCGTCTCTATTTCAACGATGGCTGCACACCTGGGAGCGAATGGATCCGGTTTACGCCGTTGAAGGTTCCGCACGACCGCATCTGGACTGCGAAAGACGATGCGCGTTACCTATCGCCGCTGGTTGGCACGCCGGGCTACCGGCACACCATCGGCATTGCGCGGGTGTGGCACTTCATTGACGTGCACGGCTTCATCATCACCGGCATCGCATTCGTGACTATGCTGTTCGACACCGAGCAGTGGCGTCGCATTGTGCCAACGTCGCCACTGGTGCTTTGGCAAGCGTGGAATACGTTCGTTCACTATGCGACCTTTCATCTGCCACCGGAGCCAAACGGGTTTTATGGCTATAACGCATTGCAACAGATCGCCTATTTCACAGTGGTGTTTGTGTTCGGCCCGCTTGCGATTGCAACCGGCATAGCAATGTCTCCGGCAGTGGTCAACCGGTTTCCCTGGTACGCGCGGATATTCGGAGGCCGGCAATCGGCGCGTTCGATCCATTTCCTGACCATGCTCAGCTTCCTTGCATTTTTGATCGTGCACATCACCCTGGTTGTAATGACCGGATTCGCGCACAATATGAACCACATTGTGATGGGCACCGACGATATGGGGCCTATCGGAATGTACCTGGGATTCGTCGGTATCGGCGTGGTCGTGCTCTCCTGGATCGTGGCGCACTACATTTCGTGGCGCCATCCGCGCGGCGTGCAGCATGCCCTCAAATCAGTAACGTATCCCATGCAGCTGATTACGCTGAATCGGTTCCAGCCGCAGCAGAAGTATACGGAGAAGGAAATCTCTCCCTACTTCTGGCCCAATGGAAAGATGCCGACCCGCGACGACTGGAGGCATCTGGCCGAGGGTGGGTTTGACGCTTTCCGCCTGAAGGTGGGAGGGCTCGTCAAAAACCCGGTGGAGCTTTCCCTCTCCCAATTAGAGCGCTTGGGTCGGGTCGAGCAGATCACCATGCATCATTGCATTCAGGGATGGAGTGGCATCGCCAAGTGGGGTGGGATTCCCATGCAAAAACTTATTGAGCTTGTGCAGCCAAAACCGGAGGCGAAAGTCGTCGCCTTTTTCTCTTTTGGCGAAGCCCTTTACGGCGGATCCTACTACGACACACAGAGCTTGGAGAACGTGCAAAAGCCGCAATCTCTTCTGGCTTCGAGGATGAACGGGCAACCTCTTCCGCTGGTGTACGGGGCGCCTCTGCGGCTGCGAGTAGAAAACCAGTTGGGCTACAAGATGGTCAAATGGATCGAGCGCATTGAATTCATTGAAACGGAAAAATCGCTTGGCAAAGGAGAAGGCGGCAAAAACGAAGACGATGAATATTTCGATCTCCTGCCCAACATTTGATGGAGAATGGCGCTGTTCTCTTTCTCGACTGAGGCCTGACTTCCTTCACCTGTTGCGGGGAGGTTTCTGCAGCCTCACTGCCGCCTAATAACAAAGGCCGATCGCCCAGAATGTTTGTCTGACGCCGAACCGTGATTCGGACAAGAGTTCGATTTCTAGATGGTGGCTTCAACCCGCTGCCAAAGCAATGCCGTCCGGACTGCCACCAAAACCATCTCTTTGCTTTGAGATTCATGCGCATTGACTGAGTCGGTTGGCGGCTTGTTCTACCGTTGTCCGGACAGCGGGGGGGGCCGGCGTGAACCAAATCCGGAATACGGGCGGACTTCCAAACAGACGCAATATTTTTCACTCCACCGGCCCGTAGGACGCAAGCTCTCCACCGCGTATCTCGCTGAATCTACAGCCACTTTGCAAATAATCAGAAAAGGCTTCACAATTGCACAGTAAAGTAATAGACATTATAGATATTATGAGGCGGGGATGAGGCGGAAAATCGCTGACAAGTCAGATTGGTTCTCCATTGCGATTATTGGCGGCGGGTTCAGCGGTGCGATTCTCGCAAGCGAACTGCTGAGGGCTGGCAGCCGGGCGACCAGAGTAGTGTTGATCGAACGGGAAGGGTGTCCGGGACGGGGTGTGGCCTACAGCACGCATATCGATGGGCACCTCCTCAACGTCTGCGCGCAAAACATGAGCGCGCGAGCGAACGATCCGTTACATTTCGTACGCTGGGCACGAGAGCACTACAGCGATCAGGTTCGACCGAATGATTACCTTCCGCGGCGTGTGTACGGCAAGTACGTAGAGTCTACCCTTTGCGAGGCTATAGAGGAAAATCCGGGAAGCTTCGAATGGAAACGCGACGAAGCCCTGTCCATAACCCCCGCGAAGGGTGGGGCAACCATCCATCTGAGAAAAGGTTGCGGAATTCACGCCCATGCGGTTGTCCTGGCTCTCGGCAATTTTCCGCCAAGCGATGTGTTACCTCTCGAGCGCAACGAACTCAGCCGGCGCTTCATCCCAAACCCTTGGCCGGTGAACGCTCTCGATGGGATCCGCCCGGAGGACAGCGTATTGCTGATTGGCTCGGGCCTCACCAGCGTGGATGTGGCAATTTCGCTACGCGCAAGCGGCTTTGCGGGGAAGATCCACATGCTTTCGCGGCACGGATTACTCCCGCAAACACAAAAAGCGACCGAGCAGTGGCCCGCTGCTTGGGATCATCCAGATACGCGGCGTGTTCGAAGCCTGGTACGGCTGATGCGAAAGGAAGTAGCGAAAGCAGCCGAACAAAACAAAGACTGGCGTTCCGTGATTGACTCGATTCGGCCATTTGCGCAGAGTATCTGGCGATCGTTCCCCCAGCCGGAACGCCGGCGATTCCTTCGCCATGTGCGCGCGTATTGGGATGTACATCGCCACAGAGTGGCCCCGGAAATTGGCAGGCTACTGGAAACGGAGATGGCTGTAGGTCGATTACAGATCCATGGCGGCCGGATCACCGCGTATCGAGAAAACAGTGACTCCGTCGAGGTCAGTTACAGAGACCGCGGCCACGGTGAGTTGGAAAAACTGCGCATCGATTACGTAATCAATTGTACGGGCCCCCATGATGATTGCCGCAACCCCAACAGTCCCTTGCTGAGTGATCTTTTGAACCAGAAGCTAATCCGCCCAGGGCCGCTTTTTCTGGGGCTCGATACCGCTGAAAACGGCGCCCTCCTGGATGCGAACGGTGCAGCATCCGATTTCCTTTACACGGTTGGACCGCCACGGAAAGGCAATCTCTGGGAAACAACCGCCGTCCCGGAGATTCGTGTGCAAACATCGGAGCTTGCTGTGCACCTGCTGTTGGGACTCGAGGAGCAGCGCGCTGAGAACGCAGTCTTGGAGCGAGCCGTAGCCTAAGACTCGAAGTTAGAAAATCGCAAAGGGACAGAGACGTGCATTTCGAACAGTTCTACCTGGGTTGTCTGGCGCACGCATCGTACCTGCTCGTATCAGAGGGCGAAGCAGTTGTCGTTGACCCGCAGCGCGATGTCGAGATTTATCTGGACGCAGCCGCGGCGCAGGGTGCCAGCATTCGCTATATATTCGAGACTCATCTGCACGCCGATTTTGTTTCTGGACACAAGGAACTGGCCTTACGCACCGGAGCGAACATCCACATCGGTTCTCGCGCCAATGCCTCGTTTCATCACGTTGGTGTTGAAGACGGATTCGAACTACACGTGGGGCAAATGCGGATTCGAGTTTTGGAGACTCCCGGCCACACCCCAGAGAGCATTTGCCTGATCGTCACCGACCAAGAAAAATCGTCCAGCCCATGGGCCGTTCTCACCGGCGACACCTTGTTTGTCGGGGACGTCGGTCGGCCCGACCTGTCAAGCATGCATACGCCTTTCGAATTGGCGGGCTTGCTTTACGACAGCCTGCACGAAAAAATCTTCACATTGCCAGATGACGTGCTCGTTTATCCAGCGCACGGAGCCGGTTCGCTCTGTGGACGCAATATGCGCGCCGAACGATGGTCAACGATCGGTGCCGAACGATTGCGGAATTACGCCGTCCAGATCAGTACCCGGGAAAGATTCATCCGCGAACTCACACAGAACCTGCCCACGTGTCCGGACTATTTCCGGGAGGACGCAGAACTCAATCGCCACGGTGCATCCGCTTTGTCGGAGTTGGCAAAGCTCACGCCCATTTCTGCCGAGGAACTGGCATCGGAACTGGCAATAGGAGCCAATGTGCTCGACGTGCGACCCTGCGATCGCTTCGCCGAAGGGCATGTTCCCCGCTCGGTTAACATCGCTCTGTCAGGACAGTTCGCCTCGTGGGCAGCCATGGTGCTGGGGTTGTCCTCCTGGCCCGTCATCATCGCCGACACCTCGGAGCAGCTGTCGGAAGCGCGTGTTCGGCTCGCCCGGGTGGGCATCGATCAGGTTCGTGGATACTTGCTTGGCGGTGTGGAGGCCTGGACGCGGGCTCGCTTGCCCTTGGCCCGGATGCCGCAGATCGCGGTGCAAACCCTCAGCGAATGGCAGAAACGGGCGGAGGTCTCTATCGTTGATGTTCGCCGTGAAACCGAATGGCAGTCCGGTCACATTTCCCACGCCTTGTGGCTTCCACTAGACAAGCTTGCCTCTACTCCTCTGCCGGTCAGTCGCGACAGGCTTGTCGCCGTGCACTGCCAGAGCGGGTACCGGAGCATGATCGCCTGCGGTCTTTTGCGCAGAGCGGGTTTTCAGAACGTTGTCAATGTGATCGGTGGATTTGATGCATGGCGAGCGGCTGGTTTACCGCTAGTGACAGCCGAAGACGTGGCGGCTTAGCAGTGGGCGTGAAGATCGGGCCAGGCATGATCATGGTGGCGGCCTTGCGGCAACAGCAATTCAGAAGATCTTGGCTGCGGACCGTGGCATAATCTCGCCATGGAAACTTCAAGTCTCGATTTTTTGTACTTGGAGAGAGATCCGAGGACGCAGCAGCCCTCCGCCTGCATTTACGTGAAATCGGCCGGCAACGAGGATTACGCTGGCACGCGGGCAGACAGACTGGTTTCCGCTCACTGCCTGAGCTTCATCGAGCTGGATGCTGAGCTTCGACGCCTGCACGCGGAACTGGACGAAATTCGCGCTCGGGCCAAAAAGAAGTTCTACAAAGCTGAGCAGGAGGCTGCCGTCGCCGGCGCCTAGGGCACCGACTCTCTTTTTCTTCTTCCCCCCCGACCGGTTTTAGAGCCATCGTTGGCTTCCTCTAACCAGACTTAATATGGCCGAGGAAAGCCGGCCGAGTGAATCGGCAGGCTCCCCAATTTCCCGGCTCCCCGACAGCCGAAGCCGAAGAAACAAGGTTTAAAGAATCGGCTCTATGAAGTCTATTAACTAAATTGACAAAGTGGCAATGGCGGTCTACTGTTTAGGCGACGCGTTATCGTTGTTTGCGGCTGACGATGCATCCCAAGGCGGGGAAGACGATCCGGCGATGAATGATTACACCGACATTCAGCCGCTGCCGACATTCGAGCGTGAGCCGCGTCACAGACGGCGAAACCCGCGGGTTTTGTGCACTGTCGTGGCCCCGGCAGGGAGCCCCCATGCGCTTTTCGGCTCATCCCGCCGATGATCCATCTAGGAACAAGCCGGGGCGCCCAAGGTTTTACGATGCAGAGGCCAGTGGGTGCGGCGCGCTTTCCGCGCTGCACCCGCGTAACATATTTTCCCGCTTAAGGAGCTAATCGCATGGCGACAGCAGAAGTTCGTCACACGCTGACCGAGCAACAGGCTCGCCAGCTCGCTACCGTCACTAAAACGGTCCCCATGATGGAAGCGATCACGCCACGCTGGCTGATCACTTTCCTGTCTTGGGTTCCGGTCGAAGCCGGGGTTTACCGGCTCAACAAAGTCAAACCTACACGCCCGGGGACGCGCACCATCGAGTGCTCCCCAGACGAAGAAATCGACTTGCCTGAAATCTATGTGGATTACGAAGAGAAGCCGCGTGAATACCAACTGAACGCGGTGACCAGTATTCTCGATGTGCGAACCCGCATCTCCGACCTGTATCGCAGCCCCCATGATCAGATTCGGGAGCAACTGCGCTTGATGATCGAAAAAGTGAAAGAGCGTCAAGAGCGAGCGCTCATCAATAATCCCGAGTACGGCTTACTCAACAATGTGGCTCCGGAAATGAAGGTGAAAGCTCGCAATGGCACTCCAACTCCGGACGACTTGGACGAACTGATTGCACGAACCTGGAAGGAGCCGAGCTTCTTCCTCGCGCACCCTCGCGCCATTGCCGCGTTCGGACGAGAATGCACGCGGCGCGGCGTTCCACCGCCAACTGTGACCATGTTTGGTTCCCCGTTTGTGACTTGGCGCGGCATCCCGCTGGTTCCCTGCGACAAACTGCCCCTGAAGGCCGAGACGACTGACATTCTGCTCCTGCGGACCGGTGAGAAGAAGCAAGGGGTAATTGGTCTGTTCCAGCCGGGGTTGGCAGGTGAGGTGTCACCAAGCCTTTCAGTTCGCTTCATGGGCATTAACCATAAGGCCATTGCTTCGTACCTGATTTCTCTTTATTGCTCAATTGTGGTGCTGACGCAAGACGCCCTCGGGGTATTGGAGAACGTCCATGTCGACAAATATCACGAGTACAAGTAGTAATGGTGCGGGAAGGGCGAAGCCTGGGGAACCGCAATCGGATCGCGACCCTGGCCGGAGCCCGCAAGAACTGAGGTTCCCGTTTGCGACCTTTCCCATGCCTGATGCGGCGACAATTGAGCGGCTGGCCAACGAGTTCTTTCTCGCTATGCCGCGGGATCTTGCGAACGGCCCTACAGGTTTATCTGTTCCCGGGGAGGACCAAGCGGAGGACATTCCTGTCACCCTGTTCGAAGGAGCGCCTCCGGCTCGAGGAACGTCGGTGGTCGAATCGGTCCCGAGGATCCCTGCATCGCCTCCGTACACCCAACCCGGCCCGTTGACCGAAGTGGACCTGCGGGCGATTGCGGCATCCCTGGCGGGCGAGACGCTTGTCTTGGGAACTCCAGCCACGGTGCCGGCGGCGCCCGTTCTTGGTTCGCCTTCTGGCATTGTCCCAGAGACAAAAATCTCGCCGCTTACAGTCGTTCCATTACTACCGCCTGGAAATGAACTGTTCTCCTTTCCGGCTGTCTCGGCAATGCCATCCTCGGCGGCAACCTCTCTGCCCGGAGGCGCAGAGGGGGGTACGCTTGCGTCATCACCAGGAAGTGCTCCGGCCATACCTGGTTCAACGCCATATTTCTTGGAGGGCGAAAAGAGGACGTCTCCAGCAGCAGCTCCTGGGTTACCGTCAATCAGCGAGCTGTTCTCTTTTCCTCTGCCGCCGGCGATATCCCATGCCGCAGGCAGTCAAACCGGCCCGAGCCCTCCAGTTCCATCTTCGTCTCTATCTGCGGTGCTGCCCAGCACGGCGGACGGGAGTCTTACTCCACAGCATGACGTGAAGGGCATTACACCGCAGGTCCCGGGTATCCCACCGACGGATGCCAGCATCTCGTCGGCTCCGGCTGAAATCAGGGGAAACCCAGCTTATCTTGGGGGGGCGGCGTTTCTTCCATGCTTGAGTGAACTCTTTAGTTCCCCTGGAGTTGCCGGCGCGGGGTCACCCCTGATCAGCCCGCCCCCGCCTTCGTCCTGGGCCACGACCCCATCGACCGAGGCGGACTTGCGGAAGGCCGCTCCGCCTCCGACCGTCCCTGCTTCAGGCAATGTCTTTGGCGCGGAGACAGTCGGTCCCCGTAGTGGAACCGGTTCAGTCGGGGGAACACCACCCTTCGAGCTTGAGCCCTTCGAGTTCCAGCCCGATCTGGAGCTGGCCGCGCTCGGCATCGCCAAGCGTCCGCTCGATGCCAAGTTAATCCGGCGCGACTTTCCTATCCTCCAAGAGCGAGTGCATGGCCGGCCGCTGGTCTGGCTCGACAACGCGGCAACGACTCAGAAACCGAATGCTGTGATCGACCGTATTTCCGAGTTCTATCGCCACGAGAATTCGAACATCCATCGCGCTGCCCATGAACTGGCTGCACGCGCGACCGATGCTTATGAGAGTGCGCGCGAGAAAGCACGGCGCTTCCTGAACGCCTCCTCTAGTCGCGAGATCGTGTTTGTGCGCGGCGCCACCGAAGGCATAAATCTTGTGGCACAGAGCTGGGGTCGGCGCAACGTTCGCGAGGCGGACGAGGTGGTTATCACCTGGCTGGAGCATCACGCGAATATTGTCCCTTGGCAGATGCTTTGTTCGGAGAAGGGGGCGAAGCTGCGTGTTGCTCCCGTGAATGATCGCGGGGAAATCATCCTTGAGGAATACGAGAAACTGCTGGGCCCGCGCACTCGCCTTGTGTCGTTTAGCCAGGTTTCGAATGCACTGGGCACGGTCACGGCGGCGCGCGAAATGACCGAAATCGCCCACCGTTACGGCGCGCGTGTACTTGTCGACGGTGCGCAATCAGTTTCCCACATGCCGGTGGATGTGCGGGCTCTTGACTGTGACTTTTTCGTGTTTTCAGGTCACAAAGCTTTTGGGCCTACGGGGATTGGCGTCGTCTACGGGAAAGTGGAATTGCTCGATTCCATGCCTCCCTGGCAAGGCGG
>JASHRB010000625.1 GCA_030037575.1 Candidatus Sulfotelmatobacter sp.
GGGCAATACCGACCTCAACTCGCTTTCTCTGGGCACGATCGCGCAGTATCAGGGCAACCTGCTAAACATGGTCCCCTATCCCTACGCTCCTGCGATTACGAACCCCGACGCGCCGTGGCTGGGCGCGACGCAAGTACCGAAGTGGGTGATGCTGCAGAAATTTCCGCAGTTCTCCTATGGCGCCAGTCCCAACAGCGTTGGCGCCGGAAGTGGAGTTCTGGAATGGGGCGTTCCTTGGGGAGATTCCATCTATCATTCGCTGCAAGCGAAACTCGAGAAGCGTCTGACTCAACACTTCACCACCCTCCTCTCGTTCACTTGGGGCAAGCTGATCACCGATGATAATGCCGGTTCGCTCGCGTTTAATGGGAACAACTTCGCCCAGGCGCAGGATATCACCAATTTGAATCTGGAACGGAACGTCAGCACGCAGGACATCCCCGTCTATTTTTCCGGGTTGCTGTCTTACGATCTGCCCGTCGGCGCGGGACGTGCGGTCAACGTGCGGGGCTGGGCCAATGGAGTCCTGGGCGGTTGGACGGTGACCGCCGTTGTCGCTCTTAGTGACGGGCAGCCGATCGCCACCCCCAATGGCACCGGCGACATCTGGTTCAATCAACGCCCCGATATCGTGGGCGAGTGCGGTAAGGCTGCGCCCAAAATCGTGGCGGAATGGTTCAATTACACTTGCATGGCGCAGCCGGCCAGCCAGTATTTCCCGGGAACCGCACCATCCATACTGCCCGGCATCCGCGCCGACGGCGCACACGATCTGGATCTCTCCATCGCCAAGCATTTCAAGATCGGCGAGCACAAGGACCTTGAGTTCCGAGCCGCCGCCTATAATTTCACCAACTCTATCCAGTTTGGATATCCGAATGTCTTTTGGGTTCCGCCCACGTCCGGCACCCAGCCTACGGCTGCTCAGATGCAGGGCTTCGGGCAAATCACCAACCAGGCAAACACTCCGCGTCAAATGAGTTTGGAGGCGCGGTTCAAGTTCTAGGCGCGTATGAGCTGCAAGCCGACGAAGAGGCTGCGGCTTCACCTCTGGTCCCCACCGTGGTGCGGTCTCTGCCGGAAGCTTTCGATTGATACAGGCATTCGTCGGCGATTTTGAATAACTCGGCCGCCGCCGATGCATGGTCAGGAAAGGCCGCCACTCCGACGGAGAACGTGATGGGAGCAAGGGGGACGCCATGGTGTCGCAGAGCCAGGTTTTTGACTTCACCGCGCAGGGCATCGGCCCGCAAGGCCGCGTGGTAGGGAGATGAATCGGGCAGGACCACGGCAAACTCTTCCCCGCCCCATCGGCCGGCAACATCGTCACCCCGGAAGAATCTCCGCAGCAGGTCGGCGACCGATTGCAGCACGAGATCTCCGGCATCGTGCCCGAAGGTGTCGTTGAAGCGCTTGAAGTGGTCGATATCCAGGAAGAGCACGGACAACACCTGATTTTTGCGCTTGGCGCGGATCAGTTCGCGCTCGAGCGACTCCTCGATAAAGCGGCGGTTGAATAGGCCGGTGAGGGGATCGCGAATCGACTGGTCGCGCAGCTTCTCGCGCGATTGCAAGCTGGCCAGGGAAAGGGCAATCTGCGCGGCCACCGTGGCTCCCAGGCGTTGTCGCGAGGCCTCGGTCTCGGAGTGCTCTGCTTCGCGCTCTTCCCGGGATGGAAAATGCAGATGCAAAACCCCCAGAGTTTCGCCCTGGCCCACCATGGGAAGGCAAAGGTAATGTCCGGGCGGCATCTCGGCCAGGTGAGCGCAGGCCACGCCGTTGCGGGTGTCGCTCCAATGAGGCTGTCCGCGGCGCAGCGCCCAACACGCCTCGGGAGTAAACACCGGGTACCAGCCCTCCGCGTGTCCCCAGGCAAGCGCCGCCTCGACCAAATTCCGCGAAGCGCGAAATGTATAAAGAGCACCGGAGGAGGCTTCGGGAAAGAGTTTGCGCGCGAACTGATCGACCACCGAACAAGCCTCTTTGGTGGTGGCACAGCATTCGAGCAACCCGGCCATGTCATTGAGCAGAGACATCTGACCGGTCTGCGCTTCCATTTCCCGGATAAGCCGGCTCAAGGCTTCCGTGTGTTCGCGCTCCGCCTGTGACGCTCGCACCTCTTCTGTGATGTCTCGGCAAATCGTGTATGCACCTCTCAGGCTGCCATTGATAAGCAAGGGAACGCCCTGCAGGTCGAGATCAAAACTCTTGCCGCTTTTCTGCTGGGTGTGAATGGTTCGCCGCAAGCTGTGTCCGCTTATGACCTGTGTCGACCACGAGGCCGCACTGACCGCGGCGGTGTCGTGCAGAACCGAGTCGAGCTGGGCGCCCAGAAGATCGGCCTGCTCGCATTCGAACAGCCGGGTAAAAGCGGGGTTGGTCATTTCCACGTTGCCCTTGTGGTCGAGGACGGCAATTCCCAGCGGGCTGTTTTCGATGAGAGCGTGCAAGTAGGTGGTTCGCTCGTGCAGTTTGGTCGCAATGTTCTGCTGCTCCGTCACCGTCGATCCGACGATCAGGCCGGTGGCCGAAACCACCAGCATCAGCATTCCAATTCTGTCGGTCAGAGCGGCCGGGGGAGGATACACATGCATGGCAAAAACGATGCCGAAGTTGAGGGCCAGAATTCCGGTGACGGTGCGGCGGACGCCTTGACGCATGGCCATCCACAGAACGGGAATAAAGCTTAAATACAGAAGTTCCAGGCGTCCCCAGCGCGGGCCGAACATAATCCAGAGCACGGCGAACAGGGAAACAATTTCGCCCATCACTTCGACCAGGGGCCCCAGCTCGAGTTGAAGCTTCTGCCTGACCAGCGACGACAGGGCGCGAGCAGCGATTGCCGGCGTTGCTTGCGCCGATTGCAGCCAGGGAACCACCTGGATCAGGACAAAAGGAGTCAAGGCGAGCAGACCGATTTCATCGCCGATGAACCAGTTCGCCGCCGTCGGCCAGTAAGCATGCCGGGAAATGGTGTGATCGGCAACCAGAAATGCCACGCCGCTCGCCGTGGATGCCATGGCCGTCAAGGTTGTCACAAGAACGTAGCGGGCGACATCTCGCCCGCGCTGCAGGGTGGGATCAATCTTCAGAGGCCCGCGGAGAATGATTGCCCCCAGCGTATACAGAACGGCGATAGCGATCGCGCCAGCGGTTTCGCCGAAGGAAAGAAGCGGTTGATGGTAGATCACCGCGCCGGCCAGGGCGTCCGCGAAAGCCACCAACGCCGCATACCAGGGACCGGCCTCAAGAAGCAAGGCAAACACCAGCCCATTGGCGGGATACCAGGCGGTTATTCCCAAATGTGAAATGAGTACGGTTCCAGGCAGCGCCAGAACCAGGTACAGCGAGAGGAACGCGAGAGAAAGCAGGGCGTGATGGATAGTCTTCGGCCGGCACGGGAAAAACGACGATTCGAGCGCAGCCGGAATGGATCCGCCACCGGCCGGCTCGAGTCGATAACGATTGGCGATGCCGGAAGCTTCTGTGGCCATCGAGCGGCTCTGCGACCTCTCTTTCCAAGCCATTCCGGCGCTCTCTCTAGCAGCCGGATGGCACGAAGATGCTAGTTACGTTCGATTACTAACTTCGAGGCGAACTGGCACGTCCTTGCGATTGTGCGGCCGGGGGTTAGACCGTAATCTCGAATCATGAAGTCCACCCCCAAAGCTGGCGTGCTGGTCCAGAAAGCCCGATTGGTTCATCGCGTCCTTCATTTGGAACCCAAAAAGAGGAACGCCATGAAATCCGTGATGTGCTTGACGCTGGCCATACTTACGGCCGCCCCATTTTCCTTCGCCAAAGAACTGCCCAACGCTCCGAGCGCCGTCGAATCCTCCAGCTCCATGATGGAGCCGGTAGCGCCGGTTTCGCCCGCAACCTCGTTTACCGCGCCCCGGCCGGCAGAAACCCGCGTATTCGATAAGAAATTCATCAGCCTGTCCATCGTTTCTACCGGCAGCACGTTTGCCGACTCCTACACCACGCTGTTTGCCCGCGATAACTGGCTGGCCCATCGACAAGGCGTCTGCAATATGGAAGTAGAATCCGCCTATCTCTACGGCACGCACCCCACCGTGGGCCGCGCCTACGCGGTGGCCTCGGTGAAAAGCGCCGGATCGATGGCCGCCGCCTACTTTCTGCGCAAGCATCACAGCAAGCTGTGGGGCCTGCCGTTGGTTGCGAACTCCGCCATCAGCCTGCAGGGCGTAACCCAGAACATGATCAACTGCAATTAAGCCCCGCCGGTCGAATCCGGTCTTCCCTTACTCAGTTCTGCTGTACGGTCAGAGTCAGGGGCAGGGAATGCTGCAAGTTTCCAGACGTGCCACTGACCAGGATCGCGTAACTCTCCGAGCTGTTCGTTGGCGACTGAGAAGCAGTGCCGGTTCCGCCGGCGCAGGCGGCCATAAACAGAGTTCCGGCGATCAGCAGAACCAGCAAAGCCGCGACCGCCAGCTTCTTCGAGCGTTTCGTCCATCCGGCGAAAACCATGCCGAACAAAGCGAAGGCCGGG
>JASHRB010000042.1 GCA_030037575.1 Candidatus Sulfotelmatobacter sp.
TGAAGACATTCGCGTTGGGACGAAGGGCACGAGTCGCATAGTAGGCATTATGGCGTGCCTCCCATAATTCGTCTTTCTCCTCGAGAGTAGATTTCCATTGGAAACCCTGACCGCCTTTCTCGCCGGCCAGCGATTGCAGCATCTCCGCTTGATCCTTGGTGATACGCTCATTCATTCCGTGGAACTCGAAAAACAACGTCGGCAGGGGCACCAGATCGGTCTTGGCATAGCGGTTTACGGCCACAATCTGTTGTTCATCGAGAAATTCGACGCGCGCCATGCCCAAACCGAATTGCACGGCCTCGATGACCGTTTCGATTGCGCCGGCAACCGTGGCAAACGCACAGACCGCGACGGAGACGGCCTCCGGCAGCGGGTGCAGTCGGAGTGTGGCCTCGGTGATCACACCAAGGGTGCCTTCGGCACCGACAAAAAGGTGGGTCAGGTCGTAGCCTGCGGATGACTTCCGCGCGCGCGATCCGGTGTGAATGATGCAGCCATCGGGAAGTACTACGGTGAGGGCCAGCACGTTCTCCCGCATCGTTCCGTATTTCACGGCCGTCGTTCCCGAGGCACGCGTGCTCGCCATACCTCCGATCGTGGCATCTGCACCGGGATCCACAAAGAAGGTAAGGCCCGTATTCTTCAGTTTCTCGAGGAGTCGCTTGCGTGTAATTCCCGCCTCGACTGTCACATCCGAGTCGGGGACGCTGAGGCGAATGATTTTGTCCATCGCGCGCAGATCAATCGCGATTCCCCCGTGAACCGCATTTACCTGGCCCTCCAATGATGTCCCTGCGCCGAAGGGGACGACCGGCAATTGATATCGTGCGCTTATCTTTAAAATTTCACTCACCTCGGCGGTTGTGTGCGGATAGCAAACAATGTCCGGCAACGCCGGAGGATGATAGGACTCTCCCCGGCTGTGATGTTCGCGCTGAATGATGGCCCTGGTCGCACGCGCCGAAAGCAGCGCGGTAAGATCGACGAACGCCGCATGGACTGCACTGTGGTCAACAATTTTTTCGGAGACTGGATTCATTTAGCAAAACCGATCGCACCGGCTAGAGCAAAAGTTTCGCACCGTGAATTCGAGTTGCCCTGAAATGATGACAATGGGATTGACCCTATCTGCGCACCGGATTCGACCCTGCCTGGTGGTGGTCTTCGACCGCCCCCGGGTGCGTAGCCAAGCCCTGAAAAAAAACAGGAGGAGGCAGGTGACGGTAAGCCTGAAAGCGTCTCGCGTTCCGTGGCAACTCCGTTCGCTATCGCTAGCTTCCGCATTTAGACCAAGGGATAGAGCTCACGCTTGCGGCACCCGGGGCCCCCGGCAGATATTTCAGCACCACAGCCGAGAGCGGAAAGGGAGCCTCCCTCTTACTCCTGCAATCCGAAACCGATAGAGTCCTCCGCCGCGCGGAGCGTTCGAGTCGTAGGCGGCGGGACGCAGACCGTCGGCGACACTGGTTGACGCCGACGTAACAAAAATGTCGGATAAGTCGGCGCCTCCGAAAGCGACGGCTGAGGTCTGCCGTACCGGCAAAAATACTTCCCGGTCGAGGTGTCCGTCCGGCGCGAATCGCTTCAGGCGACCGCCGAACCATATCGCCGTCCACACGCATCCATCACTATCCGTCGTCATGCCGTCGGGCAGACCTTCGGCTTCCGGCACATCGGCAAATGTTCTCTGATGGGTGAGTTCACCAGTCCTCCGGTCATAGTCGAAATAATAAATACGACGTGGAGTCGAGTCGGTGAAATACATGCCGGTGAGGTCGGAACTAAAACCCATTCCGTTTGCAATACCAAGGCCGTCGAGGATCTCCGTGATGGTTCCGTCTACGTCGAAGCGAAGCAGCTTGCCGTTCCCCCCCAGCGTGCCGGCAAAGACTCTTCCTTCCGGATCGGCAATGACGTCGTTGAAACGGTCGTTCCCCGGGCAAAGACCAGCAGCGAGTTCGGTCACTGATCCATCCAGCTTTAATAACGAAATTCTGCCGTCTTGAAACAAGAGCAGCGAACCATCAGCCTGCAACGTAAGCCCCCCGGTGACTCGAGTTTTGCAAAAGGCGCGGCAACGACCGGACGAGGGCGAATACGCGTAGACCGTCCCTGCGGGAATGTCGAGGAAAAAAAGGATCTGTGCCTCGGGATGCCAGAGGGGATTTTCGCCGATTTCGCAGGAGATACTGCCGACGCGTTGAGGTTGAATCATGGTCGCCATCTTCAGACATCATACCATCATGCCACATTTGGCACCCTCGGACAATTGCAAGTTTTTTATAGGTCTGATAGCCTGATGTCCTTTACCCCCCTTATGAAAGCGCTTGTTCTCCATGGAAACCGAGATCTTCGTTATCAGGATTTTCCGGAACCGGAGCTGATGCCCGGAGAAGTCCGCCTGCAGGTGAAATCCTCCGGCTTGTGCCACACCGATTTCAACGAGTACCTAAATGGGCCGCTGTATGTCTCGGCGACACCGCATCACCGGACGGGGCGTTCCACGCCGCTTGTGCTCGGCCACGAGTTCTCAGGGGAAATAGTAGAAGTCGGTGAAGGAGTAAGCCGGCTACGGGCGGGAAATCGGGTGGCAGTGAACGCAGTCGACTGTTGCCGCCAATGCGAGTTT
>JASHRB010000626.1 GCA_030037575.1 Candidatus Sulfotelmatobacter sp.
TCAATTGGTGCGTCAGCAACCGCCGGGCAAACCGGTTGCCATCACGCACCCTGTAGCGCGCCAGCCACGGACGGACGATGGGTTGCGTTCGCTTGAACCGAACAACTCGATAAATGGGCAACCACCGCATCGTTGGGAGGCTCAGGGTGATCCCGAGCCGCAACCCAGCGCACAGGGCCAAGAAAAAAGCGGCCAACCGCTCGAGCGCTCCGCCGAGGAGGGGCGACCTGCGGCGCCGTCGCATGCCCCAGCCAGGTCGGCCACTCCGTTCGAAGAGAAAAATCAATCGCAGGAACAGAAATCTAACAGCTCGCAAAAGCCACGTCCTGGGCCACAACCGCGACCGGCCACGGTTTCCGCCGCAAAGCCCGCTCCGGCCCCAGTGGCGGCCGGTTCGCCGAAGTAAGGAACGGCGTCGCGACATGGACTCGCGCCAGTGTCGTGCGGTGTGATAGGTTCACACGTGATGCCATGTGCGGGTGGCCGAATGAAAATCCACTGACATTTCCACAGCCGGGACGCGCAATTACGCTCATCCCGGCGCAGCTCTTTTCCGCAATGCTATTATTCGCGACCTGGCCATGACCCAATCCATTACCGGCGAGCAGAAGCATCCCGCTTTGAATTGGATGGATGCGCTCTGGCTGATATTCCTGGCCGGGCTGGCCGTACTTCCTCCGATTCGCGAGATTCATAAACAACTCACTCTTCTGGCCATCGGAGTGGTCCAGGTCAGCGAGGGCTGGATCCTGGCGAAATGTCCACGGCGCGGCGCCAGCTATATCGTTCTGCTGAAGATTGCCCTTGCGACATTGCTGATCGACCATACGGGCGAACCCGGCATCAACAGCAGCTATTACCCGATTTTTTATGTGCCGATCGTGACCGCCGCGGAATATTTCGGTCCCTGGGCAACTTTGCTGTGGACCACGCTGGCGTCGGCCGCGTATTGCTCCTATCTGTATCCCGCGCTGCAGGAATACGAGATTCCCGCCGAATCCTATGGCTTGTTGGCGATCCGCATTCTTTTCTTTTTTTTGGCAGCGATGGTAGTCAACCGGTTTGTCGTCGAGAATCGCCGCCAGATCAAGCGTTATCAGGAATTAGCCGAGACGCTTGCCGAGACCAATCGCAGATTAGAACAGGCGCAGGAAGAAGCACGACGTTCGGAGCGCTTGGCGGCGCTGGGACAAATGTCCGCTGGTCTGGCGCATGAAATTCGCAACCCGCTGGGAGTGATTAAAGGCTCGGCGGAAATGCTTCACCAGAAGCTGGCCAAATCGAATCCTCTCGCGCTCGAACTCGCTGGATACATCTCGACCGAGACCAATCGCTTGAGTGCGCTGGTTACGCGTTTTCTCGATTTCGCGCGGCCTCTTCACGCCGAGCTGGTTCCACAGGAAATTACCGCTGTGTTGGATCGGGCGCTGCAATTCGTCTCCTTAGCGCACAAGGATGAAACCGCCCCGGTGCGTGTGGAGCGGCAATATCAGGCAAACCTGCCGCTGGTTCCACTGGACGAGAGCCTGTGCGAGCAGGCGTTCCTTAACCTGATTCAGAATGCGTACGACGCCATGGGACAACAAGGGGGGATCTTGAGGTTGTCGGCTCACAGAGTCGAAAATGCGACCGGAGAGGGTGTGGAAGTACGCATCGAAGATGATGGACCCGGGATTCCAGCGGAGCTGCGCGAACAAATCTTCAATCCGTTTGTAACCACGAAGAAGACAGGAGTGGGGCTTGGGCTGTCGATCGTATCGAGGATTATCGACGGCCATCACGGAACAATCCGCGTTGGCTCCGCGAGCGAGGGCAGTGATCATGGCGGTGCCAGCTTTGTAATGTTTTTTCCTGTGAGCGCAGAAGCGGTCGACACCGCATCTTAAGTAGTTGCCGGTTCGCGGTGCCGGGAAAATCTGTGGCAGACGATATGCCTACAATTCTAATCGTCGAAGATGAAGCCAAAATGCGGCGCCTGCTGGAACTCAATCTCAGCGATGAAGGCTTCAGCACGCTTTCTGCCGGAGATGCGGAAGCCGGAATGAAGCTTCTGCGCGAAAACTCTATCGACCTTGTGGTCACCGATCTCAAGCTGCCGGGAATGAACGGGCTGGAATTTCTGCAAGCAGTGAAGCGGCAGAATGCCGCATTGCCGGTTGTCGTCATGACCGCCTTCGGCACGGTGGAAACGGCGGTTGAAGCCATGAAAGCCGGAGCCAGCGACTACGTTCTGAAACCGTTTTCGCTGAACGAAATGCGGATGGTGGTTCGCAAGGAACTCGATGTCCGTAACCTGCGCGAAGAAAATCGATCGCTGCGCGAGGCGCTGGGCAAGCGCTATAGCCATCCCAATATTGTTGCGCGCAGCCCCAAGATGCAGGAAGTGCTGGCTACGCTTGATCGCGTAGCCACAACCAATTCCACGGTTTTGCTCGGTGGCGAAAGCGGTGTGGGCAAGGACCTGATCGCCCGCGCGATTCACGAGCAGTCGCGGCGCGTCGGCGGGCCGTTTATCAAAATTAACAGCACCGCAATACCGGAGAATTTACTGGAGAGC
>JASHRB010000627.1 GCA_030037575.1 Candidatus Sulfotelmatobacter sp.
CATCGTAGTGCTGGCCGGAGTGAACCAGAACGTGTTGCACGGAGGGTATGTTCCTAAGCTCGGCTGCGATGGGCGCGATTTTCATGAAATTCGGCCGCGCCCCGACCACGCTTAATAGCCGCGCCACTACGAATCTCCTCGGGCGGTGGGGGCGGAGATCGAAAACTCGACCGCTTCCGCGCAAAAAGAGCTTAGCAGTCCGCCATGGCTTCCGACCAGCTCAGGTAGATCATGTAAATTCTTCAAGGGTTTCCTCTCGATGTAGCAAATTTCACATAGGTGTTTACCTTAGATCCAGCCCGCAATCCGCTGCCGCGGCCGGTTATTGGACCAACCTCCATCGCCGGAATCTGCCAACGCGGGGCTCACGTTGCGGGGCGCCTCGGCTCGAGGACTGCCGCTCAGCGGAAGTTCCTGAGAGACTTTCGACCCTAAATTTGCGTGAAATTTCAAAGCTTTTTCCCCGCTTCCGAAAGCAAATGAACGATTTCGGGCATAGGCTATCAAACGCCGCGCCCAGAGCCGAATTGCACCGCCTTGGCGTGCTTCAGCCGGCTGTGGAAATAGCGGTTATTCGATCACAGCCAAGTTTGTCTCAAAATGGCATTGTGGGTGCTACAAAATTTGGAAATTACCCAGATCGTCAGCTGTAGAGTTACCAAAAAAAAATGCCAGAAGGGAGGCGACATGGCGGATACCTCCGTTCGCTTGGGGCCCCGCGAACAGCAAATCGTCGAACTGCTCTTGCAAGGCTGTGACAACGCCGAAATTGCCAGCCAGCTCAAAATGGCACGCAGAACCGTAAAAGCTCATTTCAACCGGCTGTTTCTCCGCTTCGGAATTACCGGCGGAATCAAGCGAGTCAAACTCGCGACCCTGCTTTATAGGAGGCAATCGTGTTTGCAAACGAACGTTATGGAACCCGCACTCCCAACCAGCGCGAACATCGGGTCATCGAGCTCGTTGCCCAGGGCCTGAAGAACCGAGACGTGGCGGACGCGATCGGCACCACCGAACATGTGGTAAAGAATTACCTGCGCGTGATTTATGACAAACTTGGCTTGTGGAATCGAGTGGAGCTTGCGCTCTGGTATGAATCGCGCAAGCGGCAGCCGCAGCTGCCGTCCTAGCAAGCCAGCAGCAATCTTGAGCCGATGATAACGGGGGCAGGACAGGCTCCCGCATCGGCTGTCATTGGCAACCGAAGGCCTGCAGATTCCTGAGCTGCTCGGCAGCTCCCTTGATTCCTTTCTTCGCCGCGAGATCCAGCAGCAAACGTCCTTGATCGCAATTCTTCGTTACTCCGTCTCCACGGAGGTAGAGATCAGCCAACTCCACCGTGCCCGGGCCGTTTCCCTTGGCCACGGCTCTCCAGAGCCACTGGGCTGCCTCGCCGCCGTTGTGCGAACTGCCGCTCAAATACTTCTCCGCTTCGGCCAGTTCTTGCCTTCCGCTTGTCGGCCCGGCGGCGACGGTGCGAGTGTTTGTAGAGGCTGACTGAGGTGGCCTCCTCGAAAGCGCGCTCTTGGCCTGTTCCTGTTTTTCGCGCGGCTCTGCTGGCGGCGCAGAAGGGGACGGAGGTGAGTTTTCGGAAGTCTCCTCCCCCGTTTCCGCACCCGACTGGGCTGCAGGGATGGCTCTGGCCGCAGGAGATTCCTGAGTCCCCGAGAAGACCTCCCTGCGGTAACGCGCGAAATAGATGAGCGCGGCGAGCACGATCGCCACCAAGACACCCAGGTAGAGCCGGTGGCGATAGGAAACCGGTGCAGCCTCGCGGGCAAAACTTGGAAGGTCATCTTCTGCGCTGGCCGAGGCAAACTCCAAGCCGCTGTACGCCTGGTCCGCGGGGGCGAGGTTGTGCCCCATCTCGTCTGCCGCATCAGAAACGTCAGCGTGAAACGACCGCCCGGCGCCGTACCTACTGGAGCGCGCGGAAAAAGCAGCCAGATCGATTTCAGAAACTTGCCTGGGTTCGAGCCGCTCGAGCGGTTTCCCGCACATACCGCAGAATCTTTGCCCGGCCGGGTTGAGCTGGCCGCAGGCCGCGCAAGCGACGTCGGAATTTGTCGGCGCCGATGGGCGCGTGAGGGGAATCCGCAGCGTGGGTTCGAAGGGCTGCGGCTTTTCCACTCGCTCCGCCCCCTCAGCATTTCGCGGCTTTGCCGCAGCCTGCAATTCGCGAAGCAGTTCGGTAACCGCCTCTACGCGCCGTTCCGCAGGAGTGGTGAAATAAACCTCGGCCCACCGCCCCATGTTGGCCGCCAGCAGCGGGTTCACCAGCGGATTCAGTTCGTCATCCGGCAGTCGGCTTTCATCGAATTTGTCGGTAAGGCGGGACACAGCTTGATATGATTCCACACTGCGTCTCAGAGGTTGTCAAATCCGGCAGTACAGGTTCCCGTGTATTGGCCGTACAGGGGGTTCTCAGTCGCAGGCTTTGCGGTACGCCGGCTCGAAGTGATCGAGTTGAGCCTCGCGCTGGGTGGCCAGCTTGCCCTTCGGGGTTTTCGCGTAAAGATCGGAGCCGGGGCAGTAGTACTCGGCCGTGTTCAGATCCAACCAGACCTGCACATTGGGATTGCCTTTGTACTCCGGAGCAGCCTCGGGAGCCTCGGCCAGTCCGAGACTGATCAGGAGCTTGTCAAACATCGAGAGATCGCTCTCGCCAGCCGAATGGCTGACCCGCTTCGTGGTTCGCGCCGCGGGGTTGGCTGTTCCTGCCGGTGGGTGATTCGACCAGATTCCCCAGCCAATCACTCCTATGACCAGGACAATCGCCAGCGCGAGATAGAAGTCGCCACGCCGGAAACGCCAAAAGCGGGCCAATGCGCTGGGCGTGCGCGTCGCCGACAGCGATTCCAGAAAGTCCTGCGCTCTGGCGGCAGAGCTCCAGACCAGATAACGTTGGTCGGACTTATCGGGTTGCTGGGCAGAACCAGCAAGGGCGTTCTCTGCTTCCAATTCCGTCGGCAAAGATTCTGCGCCCGCGTTCTGTTCCTCAAAAGGCACTGCGCTAGGGGAATCGATTGTGCCCAGTTCCGGTTCGGTGAGCGGGAACATGAGCAGCACGTCATCGGGCAGAACATCACCCGCGAGGGGAGTGGAGATTGAACTTTCGCCGTGAACTCCACTTGTTCCAGCGCCGATGGCTGCCGCGGTTTTGAAGCTCTTGCCGTTTGCTTTTTTCTCCGCATGGGCATGCCACGCCGACGCCACTTCACTCGGGATCGCCGGGGGCTGCTCCAGGTTGCGCGCCCGGGCGGAGCCGCAGTTTCCGCAGAACTGCTCTTCCACCCCCAGGGCGGTCGCGCACTTCCAGCAGATATGGTCCGCAGGGGGGGCAAGCCCAGGCGCATTCGCAGCGCTGCCCTCCGCACATGGACTTTTTGCCAGCGCGGCAAGGTTCGGTTGCAGCCTCCCAATAGCCGCCAGCATGCTGGATCGCTCTTCTGCCATCGATTTCTTCAGTTTCAATCCCGCTTCGCGGCCGAGCGCTTCGGTGACCAGTCCCGCCATGAGCTGACAGGTATGGATGTCTTGCTCGGCATAGCCCCCGATCTGGTCGAAATAAAGCTCCAACCCACCCACAATCTCGCCGTCGAAGTGAATCGGCACGGAAAGCAAAGAACGGATACCCCGTCGGCGGATCGGCTCTGGGTCGAACAAGAATTCGGTGTCGACGTCTTTGGTGCGGATGACCTGTCCCGTGCGTACGGAGGGTTGGGAGACGGCAGTGCCGAGAGCCACTCCGGTTCCCACCGGCAAAGCGGACCGGCCTGCACCCGCGCGATAGCGGAGATCGCTTCCCTCGAGAATGCCGATGGCGGCACCGCTCGCTTTCGTGATCCGGGTGAGCCTTTCTACCACCACGTTCATAGCGGCATCCAGTTCGAGACGCTGCGTTAGAATCTGATGCTGCGCTTCGACAATTTCCGCCAGCGTCAGCGTGTAGTCGCTCGCGGGCCGCGCCGATGTTTCTGCCTGACGTGCGGATTGCCGAGCTTGTTCAATACGCTCTTTCTCCCGCAGCCGCTCGCTTTTTGACTCCAAGCTCTCTTCCAGCCGGCGCATTTTGCGGTTGTGCTCCTGCAGAATGAAGGCGGCTTCGAGCACCTTCTGGAAGGTCTGCGCATCCAAAACCGGCTTGGTCGGTTGCTGGGTCACGGTTTTTCCCGCCACATTCGGGGCCGTCGGTCTCGCCCGAGTGCGCTAGCCATTTTAGTGCAATTTCCCCGCCAGAATTCGCTATTCCCGCACCCGATCGCCGCACGGGTCCGAGAAAGGGCAGCGCGGTTCCCGATGCCAAACCCCGAACTGGATGGGTTTCAACAGGTTGTAGCCGGTCTGCAAAAGGGCGAATTATCCCATTGGAGTTTGGCCCACGGAGGCGGGAGATTACTCCGGTAAGCTGAAAAAATGTGCACACTGGCGCGCCAAACATGCCTCCCTTCTTCCTCTGCCATCGCTATTTTTCCGAATTTTCCGCTAGATCCTGCGGATAGGATTTGGGGGGCAATAGAAATTGCAGGCCGAAATATCCAATGAAGTGAGACTGCTCGCGACCGGATGCTTCCAGGCTGCGCCCGGCCATGACCAGGAAAATGACGGGCTTGTGAATTTTGTAGCGGCCGCCAAAGTCGATGGTGGGCTGATTCGCTGCGGGATGAAACGCGCCTTGGTTATAGAATTCCACGTCGCCTTCCAGTTTGTGGGTGAAGTCGTGGCCGAGAACCAGCCCGGTCAGCCAGCCATTCGAGCCTTTGTGAACCAGTTCATAACCGAACTCGTAATCGACATCGACGGGTCCGAGCTTGTGGGTGATCTCGGCAGGCAGGAGAAAAGTTTGGCTGCGGGGGGTGATCCCGCGCCTCACCGCATCGTTCGGGTTGTTGAGAAACAGCTGAGGGAATATC
>JASHRB010000628.1 GCA_030037575.1 Candidatus Sulfotelmatobacter sp.
GGCCACACCGGCTCGATCGCGATTACGTTCGAACCTGGTTGGATCCGGACCGCTGGTGTACGGTCCTAGTTAGTTGTATTCAACCCAGGTGGTGTAGAAGCTTGACCCGTCAGTCGACAAAGCTGAGGGAGTCTGCTCGGTGAAATCGGTAGCGTCCTCCTGAGTTATTCTCTCCACGTCAGCGCCGAATTTCTTGATCACTCCGCTCGTTGTGCTGTCTGTTGCCTCGTTGGTGCCGGCTTGGCTCGTGTAGTCGTCGCCAAAATAAGCCTTACCGAAGTCGCCCAGGTTCGCAATGCCCGTGACAAGGTCGGGCGCTTCAACGATCCACTCGGCGGATGTCCGATCTGCCCCAGAAACCGCCTGCGAAGTGCTGTAGGTCGCTCCCGTGGTGACGTCGGTGAGCGTAGTCGTAAATTCTGCGGTTGAGGATGAGTAACTGACTTCCGCGGTCATCACGTCGCCCGGGCTGGCGGTTATGCTTGAGATGGTCGTCAACGGGCTGGGGTAAAACTCATACCACGCGTAGTAGACGGCCGTTTTGTGATCACACCAGGTTAGGGTTCCGGTCTGCTCGACCGTGCTGTCCGAGTAGCCATCGATGCCCACCCACATTGCGACCCATGCATTGGGGCTGACGGCGCAGTTCACCGTAGGAACCGTCCACGATGCTTTCGCATTGGTGAATGCCTTTCCTGTGACCGCATAGCCGCCCCAGTTGTAGCTCTTGGCGGTTCCGTTGTCGACCGCGGGCGCGACCCCGGCCCGCCGCATGGGTGCGAACTGAATATGCGGGAATTGGGCGGTGCGAAGCTGTGCCGTTTCCGCAGAATGAAGCGCCGATTTCTCGGGCGCGCTGGATACCTGGCCGACGGCGCTTGAGACAGTCATGGCCACGGCCGCCAAGAAAGTGAAGTACTTCGACATCGTTGTTTCCCCCCTGTTTTTCGCCGCCGCAATCGCTTTGCGGCGAAATCGGAGAATTGTATCTTGATCGCGGAGGGAATTCACTCACCCCTCCGCATAGAGAAGAAATGCTTTAAGCCTTTTGGGCTCCGGGCGCCCGCCCTGGGTGTCAAACCAGGAGGTGAAATTTCTTGCGCTGTTTGTGGAGATACGAATTCACGCGACGTTGGCTGACTAGGAGTGTGGCCGAGTATTCGGAATTGACTTGTTTCGACCACTACCTGTTGTGGTCCTGCGCGAAGCGGGCCACAACATGTCAGCCGACGAATGATTTCTCGGACAGACTCCTAGCATTGGTACCGTGCCGCTGTCTGTTGGGACGGCGATCCCGCCGTGGTCATCGCGCGCGCTCCGATCCGCGGCGCCATCGCGACCGTCTGCAGCACAGGCCACATCATGCTAGTTCTCTCCATTGCTTGGGACGACGGCAACGAACCTCTTCTCCCCTTGGCGTAGAGCATGCTTTGCACATCCTTGGACATCGCCGCCGTGGCCGGCTTTGCGCAGCCCGGTCCGACGGAGAAGGAATTCTCATTCCGCATTCGAAGGCCAATGCGAACGCGAATTGGTCCATACACGCGGTGTCCGCCTCCAATCGCTAATATACGGAGGCCATGGCTGCCCACCAGGGATTCTCCTCAGCAATAGCTCCATGATGGAGTTGCCGACAGTTCGGATGCGTCCCAAGCGTTGCATAACCACTGGCATTTCTCGGGAACCGCCGCGGGGAATCAAGAAACAGGGGCGGCAGGCGACAGTGGCTTTGCAGGGTATAGGCGGTCAAACTCCGGGTCGTCGTGAAGAAGGTTGAGATCGGGATCGCGGCGAGCCCACTCGGCGTCCTTAAAACCGGCCTCCCAGGACTTGCGCAGGGTGTCGAGGGCTTCCGCCTTCTTTCGAAGCTTGCAATAGAGACACGCGGCGTTGTAGAGAATCGAGGCTTCGTTCGCCCGTAAGGTAACCGCCAGGTTGAGTTCGCGCAGCGCATCATCGGCACGTCCGAGAAAGGCATAGTCGGATCCCAGCAGAATTCGCGCGCGGGCATCCTCGGGTACCTGCTTCAAGTGGTTTTCGAGGGCGGCCATTTTTCGTTGACGCAAGTTGCGTACCGCTTCCTCTTTCCCCAAGGCGCCAAGACAGTTTAAGATGGGTACATAAACGTTGTAGTCCTCGCCGCTGGCTTCAATAGCAACTTCCGCGACGTCCGCAACTTCCTGGTAGCGTCCAGCAGCGAACAATGCACGGCAAAGCAAGTAGTGGGCGCCCTCGCAGTCGCGCTTGCGTTCAATCGCCTTCTTCAACATGCGCACGGCTTCGTCATGCAAAGAGGCTGCATACAAGACCCAGGCCTGGCTGACCTGCACTTCGGGCAGGTCCCAGCGCAGCGCCACCGCCTTGCCGGAGGCTTCGCGCGCCCGCTCCACCCACACTTGATCGCGGCTGAAGTTGCAATAGAACATGGCGCATGCATTGGCGCTGGCGGCGTACGCCAAGGCGAAGCTGGGGTCAATCGCGACCGCGTTTTCGAACATTTCCAGCGCGAATTCGAGATCTTGGCGAGTCTGCCGACGCGCGTAACGTTTGCCGCGCAGATAAAGATCGTAGGCCTGCAAACTCTCCGTGGGTTTGACAGCCAAAGCTTCAAGCTCTTCCGGAGAAAGCGTGACCCGCAGCGCCTCGGCGATTCTGCGAGCCATTTCGTCCTGGACCTCGAAGACATCTTTCATCTCGCGGTCGAAGCGATCCGACCAGAGCGGGAAATCGGTGTGGGTGTCTACCAGTTGGACATTGATCCGAAGACGGTTGCCGGCGCGGCGCAGAGTGCCAGTGAGAACGTAAGCCGCACCCAGTTGCTGGCCGATCTGCGCTGGCGTCACCGGCTTATCACGGAAGGCAAGAACTGTCGGTCGGGAAAAGATATTCAGCCCCCGAATCTTGGAGAGCTCGGTGATGACATCTTCCGTGATGCCATCGCGGAGGTATTCATCTTCCTTGGCGCCACTGATATTTTCAAAGTACAGAACGGCAACCGACTTTTTCACCGGTTTGTGCGTGCCGGAATCCGAATCACCCTTCTCTCGCGCTCGCCGCGCGCTCGATTCCAGGTCGCGCTTGAGACGGCTTAGATCGGTTTTGAGCTCGGTGGCGGTTTGGCACCGCAGGTTCCGGTCTTTCTCGAGAGTCTTCTCCAAGATGCGCACAAACTCCGCCGGGAGCAGAGCATTCAGCTCCCCCGCTGGCCGCGGATTGCGGTTCAGGATGGCATCGAAGATCAGGGCCGAAGTGTCTCCCTGGAAAGGAAGCGTCCCGGTACCCATCTGGTAAAGCAGAGTGCCGGTGGAAAACAAATCAGTCCGGGCGTCCACCAGTTGGCCCCGGGCCTGCTCCGGAGACATATACGAGACCGTGCCCACGGCCGAGCCGGGCGAAGTTAATTCCGGATTTGCGAGCGTTGCCGACTGCTCCATAGACGCGAGCTGCGCGCTCTCGCCTCGGTTAATCTTCGCCAAGCCGAAATCCAGAATCTTCACTTGTCCGCGCTCGGTGAGAAAAATATTTGCGGGCTTGATGTCACGGTGCACGATGCCCTTGGCGTGGGCCGACTCGAGAGCATCGGCGATCTGTATTCCTAGAGGCAGCAGCTTGTCCATCGTCATGGGTTGGCGGTTCATCTTTGGCGCCAGCGTCTCTCCTTCCAGCAACTCCATGACGATGAAGTGCCGCCGCTCATGCTGCTCAATCGCGTGGATCGTGCAAATGTTAGGGTGATTCAAGGAAGAAGCGGCGCGCGCTTCCCGCTGAAAGCGCTCCAGCAGCTGCGTGTCCTGCGCCATTTCCGGAGGCAGGAACTTTAACGCCACCCGGCGGCCAAGCTGGGAATCCTGCGCTTCGTACACCACGCCCATGCCACCTGAGCCCAGTTTGCGCAGAACCTTGTAATGCGACAAGGACTGACCGATCAGGGAATCCGGTTCCATAACGACCGGTTGATAGTATTCGGTGGACGCATCACCGTCAAGAAACCCGGTATCGATCCATGCCGACTTGCGACCTTCTCCGACGCAAGTGAGCGGAGGAGACAATCCGCACCAGCGTGGCTTTCGGCCGGGAAACGCAACAAGTGCCTCTTCCCGATAACTTGGTTTGGCATCACGGGCTTTCACCATGATGAGCAAGGACTGGATTCACTTTGGGTGCCACTCGAAGTTGAGCGCGACTGGGGGCTGATCCGTTCGCTTCAGCCATGTGCTGGCCGGTGCTTGCAATAGCTGTTTGGCGCCATCCCCGAACCGCCAACGCGGACGCCACCATTACCAGCGACGGGAATGAAATTCGGCCTATCCGGGAAAGGTATCTTCGCTATCCATGTCTGCCAAGGTGGATGCGGCCGCGATCACCCCGCGTGGTGATGCATTAAGAATTTGAAAACAACCAGCCGAAGCTTCCTGCCACCTGCAACTATGCTGGGCTCGTCTATAGATACGGCCGAAGGATTGGCGGGAGGATCAGCCGATCTCAACCCGCCAGAGATCCATTCCGGCAATTCGCAGGATGCGTGGTTTGCCTTCGAAGATGCAGAGGAACTCTGCCGTGTCTGGCATCCATTCCTCGTCGCCCACGCGAAAGAGCCATTCACCGATGCGATGCAGCCGGTTGCCATCGAGCATGAGCTGGCCTTTCAGAACGTAGGCGAGGGCGTCACCGCCCCACGGACTCTCGCTGCGGTATCGGCCGGCGAGGGCAGCATATTCTTTCGGCGCGGTGAAGCTGCGTGGTCCCGAATACTTGGGGTTCATATACCACTCCGGGCCGTAGCTGACCTCCACCACCGGCCCAGGCTGTTTATGAGAGTCTCCGCTGGCCGCCGCAGAAACGCTGGCCGGCTGCGTTCCCGATTTTGGGCTGTCCACCGGCGCGCGGCCAAAGATGAAGGTGTGATTAGCCAACACCCCTTCGATTGTGGAGATGAAGTTGTCGCCGTGGGTGTGCTGCAGAGGAATTCGATTTCCTTCGTCGGCCAAGAAAAGTTGTTTGCCCTCGACGGCGAATTCCAGCTTCTGTCCGTTGCCGTCCGCGAATGTCCCCGCATAGTCTGCTGCGTTGTCCGCCTCGAGTGGATTGGCGATCGCTGGTGCCGCGGGCAGTGTCTTGGCCTCGCGTTCGGCGCCAAGCAGGCGCACCGCGTACTCCGTCACTGCCGTCGGCCGGTAGCCCTGCATGGCGTTGATCGAAGCAAACGCCGCCACGCCGCCGTCGAGGTCGACGTGGATCGAAGATGCGAAAGCAACCATGCCTCCCGTGTGCCGCAGAATCTTGTGCCCATCGAGCGTGTCGACGGCAATGCCGTAGCCGTAACTTGCCGTGTCGCTGAACTCGGGCGCTTTAATCTGGGGTGTCGACATCAGGGCGAAGCTTTGTTCGCTCACGATGCGCTTGTGCGGCCCCTGACCGCGGTTCAGCAGCATACGCCCATAGCGCGCCATATCGCCGGGGGTGGAGGCGATGCACCCGGCAGTATCGTCCATCACCAGGTTCGGTGCCGGGGAGAGCCTGCCCTGGCGCGGATACACTTGGTCGTCCCAGAATGGCTGGTATCCGACTGCCGCACGGTCGCGCGATGCCGTGCTGATCACGGCGACCGTCTCAGTCATTTCGAGGGGCGTGAGAATCCGTGCCAGAACGCACTCCCGCCAGGGACGGCTGTCGAGTTTCTCGGCCAGCAGCCCGAGAATGGTGAAGCCCGTATTGCAGTAATGAAAGTGTTCGCCCGGTTGGAAACCCTGCACCAGCCGTGCCTCCGGGTCGCCGAGAAAAACGCCCAAGTTGTTGGGCAATCCCGAGGTGTGCGTCAGCAAGTGGTGGATGGTGATCGGGCCAAAGCGAGCATCGATCGGCAGCTCCGGCAGATAATCGAGCACTGGAGTCCGAAGATCGAGCTTGCCTTCGTCACGCATCTGCAACAACACCAAGGCCACAAAAGACTTGCTAATGGAGCCGATCTGGAAAAGATGGCGCTCGTTTACGGCAATGCGCTTATCGACGTCGGCGAAGCCATAGCCGGCGGTTCGCAAAACCTGGCTGGAATCGGTCAAACCGAGCGCCATCCCCGGCGCGTTCATGGTCCTCATGTAGTCGACGATGTAGGCATCGAGATCCTTTTCAATGGCGGTCGCGGCAGCGGGCTGAGGCATGGCCGCTCGCATGGCGGCCGTCCAGAACAGCGGTGTAACCAGAGCGGCGCCGGCGCTGCGCGTGAAGAACAGCCGACGGCTCATGCCTTCGATGGACATGGTGATGGAAACCGGAACTTCGGTTGACTGCCCGGCTGGACGCGATGCTACACATTGAAGCCACTTCCGTCAAAACTTCTGTCGAGAGTGGGATTCGAATCCGCCTGCAAAACGAAAACGAAGGACTTACAGCGCACAGGTAGCGATCTAAGACATTGTAAGTGCATGAAAAACCAATAGGCGGGTTTCGGTGGGTTTCAGAAATCGGTGGTGGAAGAGTGGGGTCTCCGAGTACTCTACGATACCAAACATCGACAATCTTTGATATCGGCGCTAAAGCGATGAAATTAGGAGCCAAACCCATGAACGTCTCTCTCACTACCGAGCTTGAGAAATTCGTGAGCGCCAAAGTAGACTCGGGCCGCTACAACTCCGCAAGCGAAGTGGTCAGGGAAGCTCTCCGGCTGCTTGCCGCGGCCCTGATGTCGGACCTCAATCAACGAACCCAGCCCCGGCAGTTCCTCTGAATGGATTGCCGGGACGCAGGTGGGAACTGGCGGGGGACCCTGGACCCGATGGATACCCACTGACTTACCGCGGATCGCCAACCAGCGATTACCTGTACCGGTTCGATCTTTCTTGAATTGGTCGAGACTCAGGCCGCCCGCTTGGTTACAATTGACTGCAACCGCTTCTCCCGTCCTCTTAGACCCGCGCCGCGAGGTGGCATCGAAGCCATAAGGACAAGTCCTCATGAACGTCCTGCTACTTTCCATGCCCGATTCGTTCGAGCATATGCCGCCGATGGCTATCCGTATGCCCAATGGTGCGCTCAGCTCACTGGCCGGAAACGTTGATCCCCGGCACCGCGTGGCCGTCGCTGATTTGATCCTGGTTCAGCGTCGGGTTCGCGAAACTGTTACCAGACTTGTGCGCGAGCTCGATCCGGAAGTCGTGGGACTATCCATCATGACGTTTCAGCGCCCTACCGCGGCTCGCTTGGTTGAACTGATCCGTTTTCTGCGGCGGGGAGTGAAGATTGTCGTGGGCGGATACGATCCCAGCCTTGCCCCCGAAGCCTACGAAGAAATGAACGTTGATTATCTTGTGCGTAGCGAGGGGGAAGTCACTTTCCGCGAACTGTTGCGCGCCATCGAACAAGGGTCGGGTTTCGAGTGCGTCCACGGCCTCTCTTATCGTAACGGCAAAAATTGGGTGCACAATCCCGATCGTCCGCCACACCGCTTGGAGGACAGCGAAATCCGCCCGCCGAACCGCGATGCGCGCGTGCTCAAAGGCTATACGTTGCTCGGCCGCCAAGTGGACGTGATAGAGACCTCTCGCGGTTGCACCTACGATTGCAGCTTCTGTTCCATCGTCGAGATGAGGGGCCGAAATTTCCACACCTACTCTTTTAGCCGAGTACTGGCGGACATCCGCGATGCGCGCGACCACGGCGCCCAAACCATTTTCCTGGTGGACGACAACATTACGCTGAACGTGGGCCGCTTCGAGGCGCTTTGCCAGGCCATCATCGGCGCCGGGCTAAACACGCTCGACTATTTCGTACAGGCCATGACCTCCGCCATTGCCCATCACGGTGAAACCCTTGCTCCGCTGATGCGACGGGCCGGTTTTCGCTATGTTTTCCTGGGCATCGAGAACATCCTGGAAAGCGACCTGGAATTTCTCCGGGCCTCTGCTAAGAACAGCGAGCGTACG
>JASHRB010000629.1 GCA_030037575.1 Candidatus Sulfotelmatobacter sp.
GCGGCTTTGGCGTACTTGCGGCGGAAGCGCTCGACGCGACCGGCGGTATCGACCAGCTTCTGCTTGCCGGTGAAATAAGGATGGCAATTCGAGCAGATTTCTACCGCGATATCGCCCTTGTGGGTCGAGCGGGTCATGAATGTATTGCCACAGGCACAATGCACACGCACTTCGTTATAAGCCGGATGTATGGCTGCCTTCATAGGGGTTCATACCTCGGTACGAATGCTTAGATTCTACTGGAATGGCGCGGGATTCATCAATGGCGGCAGGGCCTTAGGGGCCTTAGGTCGTGCCCCTGATTTCGAGGTTGTGTTGGCGGGAAGCATTTCCGGATCGGGGGGGCAGTAAGCTGCGCACCGATCACTGACGAATGAGAAGTATCGAGTCGGGGGCTAATCGGAGAAGTTCGGAATGGGAGGCGCGCCTTTGACAAGCACCAAAACCGTGGACGATGCTCTGGGTGGGGTCTGTCGGGCGCTGTTAGTGCTGGCACACACATTTCAGGGCATGGCAATCCGACTTGGCTTCCCGCCGCGCACGACCCAAAGCATGCTCTGTTGACTCCTCTGCTTCCCCTAGCCGCTAGGGTCTGAACATGTACGACACCTTCACGAACACCTGCCGGCTGTCGTTCATAAAGCCGTTCGCCGTATAGAGCCCGGCCAGCCCGGCCGGATCGAGCATGAGATTGCGGTTCAGATTCTGCAAATCGCTGTTGTAACCGACATAAACCGCCGTTCCCGGATGCAGCAGGTAGGTTACGAGAAAATCAGCGTTGAACTCTTTTTCCGTGGGAAGATAGGTGTAGGGATAGAAGGCATTTCCTGGAGTGTTGGCCAGCAGCGAGTTGTACTGCAGAATCACACGCAACGAAAGCTGCGGAGTGAATTGCCAGTTCCACTTGCTGCGCACAATATCGTTGTTGAAGATGCCCTTGCCGATCGGACCCGGCGCCTGCGCTTGCGCCGAAAGGTATTCGTTGTTGAGGGCGCGCAGCCGTTCATACAGGTATTCGTTCTCAATCTTCAATCGTTTCACCGGACGAAACGTCAGCGTGCTGGTTGCCGTATCCAGGCGCGACAGAAGAAATTGCGGCAGATCGTGCGGCGCGGGGACGAAATTCGCGCCGTCTCCCCAATAGTAAGTGGCGGCAACCGTAGCTTTGCGAAAGTAGCCGGTTTGAAAAATAAATCCGGTCTGGTGTTCGTGGTAGTCATAATTGTGGCCGACAGACAAACCGAGGAAGGCGAAATCCTGCGGCCGCAGGCGCTCGCGCAGCTCGTTGTAGGGATCTATGTAAAAGAGCGTCTGTCCGCGCGCCTCAAACTTAAGATACGGATCGTAGTAGGTGTCGAGCCGGTTGCCTTCGTGATCGAACACGTAGCGCTGGATCAGCGACGGCCCCCAGTTCATGATCCATCCCTTTTTTGGACGGAAGCGGTAATAGAGGGTGTTGTAGGTTCCTCGAACATCCGCGCGGTTTACGAATCCCGGCAGTGTGACGAAGCCAGGGCTGACGTCCTGGTAGCTGCCGATGTAATTCAGGTGCAGGCCATTGCGCCGAACTTCGAGTTTGTCGGCGGGGCCGGCGAAGTGGTCTCCGTTGCCAAAGTTGCCGGAGCTGAAGGGAAACAGGTTGTATTCGCAAGTGCTCTCCAGGCTTCCCACCGGTTTGAAAAAGGCCTTTAGCCCCAACAGATTGCTCGCACTGGTCACCGCCTGGCCCTCGACCGTCCAGTTCGTGGAGAGTTTAAAGCGTCCGTCCACTCCGCCGACGCGGTTGTCCTCGCCGGTCGCCGGACATTGCCAGTCGGTGAAAACGGCGCCGATGTTCGAGTCTTTGAAAATGTCGCGGCTCACGCGGGCTATCGTGAAATAGGACCGATCGCCATAGAGCGAGTCTGAACACACGGGAGAGGTGGGCGGGCAGAAAGTGGGAACCGCAAGTCCCGGTGCGCGATCGTCGCTGGTGATGAGGCCGAGAGAATACGGGCCTTGCTTGCCCGTGAGACGAATCCCGGCCGAAGGATCCTGAATATTGCGGGTGAAGAACAAATCGATCGGCGTGCGGAAATAATCTTCGTTTTCCAGAAAGAACGGGCGTTTCTCTGGGAAATAAACTTCGAAGCGCTGGTTCACCGTGATCTGCGGGTCTTCGGATTCGACCTGGCTGAAATCCGGGTTCGCAGTCAGATCGAGAACGAAATGGTCATTGATGACAAACTTGGAATCCATGCCGAACTGACCCTTGGCGGTCGCATTTTGAAAATACGGGTTGTAGGGGTCGCGCTGGTCGAGGGCGCGATAGCCCTGCATGATTCCGTAGGGAATCAGCTCAAGGTCACGCCCGGGAGAAATTCCTTCCAGGCCATACAGCGCGCCCTCCTGGTTCAGCCGGCCCTGAATTTTGTAGGAGACCGCCGGCCAGAAATCGTCTTCGTTTTTTCGCACGATACCGCGATAGAGAAGAATTCCCCACACCTGATCTTTGGTGGAAGGAAAGCGAAGGCTCTTAAAGGGAATCGACATCCACACGACGAAGCCTTTGGCCGTGACCTTGCCGCGCGAATCCCAGACGGTATCGAAAGAAGTGTCGAAATTGCCGTTCACTTCCTGGCGCGTGGCTTCGGTCCAAATCGCATCCCACTGCACGCCCAGCGGTGTGGTTTGGAAAGCGTAGGCGCGGCGGCGGTCGTGGAACGTATCGAGAATGATTTCGACCTGGTCGTCGTCGTAAATATCTTCGCGCGCCGACATGCGGGCGCGGATTTTTGCCGGGTCGTCGAAGCAGACGAAAACAACGTACAAATTTTTCTGGTCGTAGCCGAGGTAGGCGGCGGTGGCTTCGGAGACCGCTTGGCCATCATGCGGATTGCGCTGCACAAAGCCGAGCACCTTGGCCATGCGCCGTGCCGTTGCACCCGCGGGCGCCATGCCGAGGAAATCCTCGAGGACGGGCCCGCGAGAAAGGCGGGGGATGGTAAGAGATGGGGACTCGCCGGCCGGCGGGTGTGTAGGCCTCGCCTCGGGATTCTTGATCGCCGGCTCCGGTTCCTGAGCTGATGGAGAGGGAATCTGCGGGGGGGGAGGAATTTGTTGTCCCGGCGGTAGAGAATTGCCGCCCGCGGGCGGAAAAGGGTTCTGCGGAGTCGGCTGGACTTGGGCCGATGAGTTTAGCTGAATCGACCGAACCGCCTGAGGCGGCATTGCTGAGCTTTGCGCGGTCGGCGGCCTGGCGGAAACGAGAGCCCGGCTTCGCGGTGCCGAGAACAAGACAAGCACCAGAATTGCAGGCCCGACGGTTCGTGTGAAAACTGGACGCGGCAGCGAACCCAAGCGCACCACTCCCCGGATTCCCCGGCCCCCGCGAGGAATTGAGCAAGATACACTATCCGCCTGCTCCCAAAACAAAAAAACAATGTTTGTACCGAATCACGAACGAGCCGAGCGGCGGGCGGAGCGCCTGCGTCAGGCTTTCGTCCGCCTGCCGGTGACCGGTCAAAACAGCGAACTCTGCCCGCGGCTGGGCGTAATTCCGAAATGATCGTACGCCAGCTGCGTGGCCACGCGGCCGCGAGGGGTGCGGTTGAGGAAGCCGATTTGCATGAGGAACGGTTCGTAAATTTCTTCGATCGCTTCGGGCTCCTCGGCGAGCACCGCGGCCAGCGTGTTTACGCCCACCGGGCCGCCCTGATACTTTTCGATGATGGTCAGCAGAAGCCGGCGATCGATTTCGTCGAAACCGTGCTGGTCCACTTCCAGCATCTGCAGCGCGGCCTGAGCCGTGGGGAAATCGATTTTGCCGTCCCCGCGAACCTGCGCGTAGTCGCGCACGCGCCGCAGCAGGCGATTGGCGATGCGCGGCGTGCCCCGCGAGCGGCCGGCCAGTTCGCTGGCTCCCGCCCGATCGATGGCGACGCCGAGAATTTCGGCCGAGCGCTCAATGATCACGCGCAAATCCTCGGGGGTGTAGAACTCGAGGCGCAGCACGATTCCGAAGCGGGCGCGAAGGGGTGCAGAAATTAACCCGGCGCGCGTGGTCGCTCCGACGAAGGTGAAGGGCTTCACTTCGAGAGTGTGC
>JASHRB010000630.1 GCA_030037575.1 Candidatus Sulfotelmatobacter sp.
CGATGTTGTCGTTCGCCCGGGGGGAGGAGTACGGGGGAACGGCCACCGCAACTTCGCTTGCGGGCTGCGGCTTCGGACTGCAGCCCGGCAGCTTCCAGACCAATCAATTTGGCCGTTTGTTTTGCTGCACTTGCGGGAGCAGCCCGGTCACCTCTGGCCTGACAACCACCCCCGCGCCGGTCTTGGCTAACGACTGTTTTTCCTGACCTGCTCCGCTCCCGCGAAGCAGGCCGTAAAGGACCACGGGAATGCAAAGTTACTCCCGTGTATGGGGTCTGTCAAGAGGGAAACACTATAGGTTGTATCCTCAACAATGACGGGCTTGATTCGGGCATGGCGACCCGATTTTCCACAGTGCGCTTTCATGATCTGTTCATAAAACGTTCGAGCCAAAGCTGCTTGGTCGTTCGACGGTTCACGCGGCGCTCAAAGCGCCGCTCTTCCACGGTTGCAGGTAATTTCTTTCGTTCCTTCGCGCCCGCGTTTGTTTTCTGCTCTTCCCCTCCGGTTCATCAGAGTCCCTGCAGGCGGTCGTGGCGATCTAGAGTTTCTGGCCGCTGGTGAAGCATCGTTGGCGTTCCAGGAATTCCGAGGGGCGAGTGAGGATGCGCCCGGTCGTCCAGGATGGGAACGTAGACGTCCTCGAAGAACTCGCGGGTGACGATGCGAAGGACTCCGTCGGAAAACTCGACGAGGTAGTCGCCGCGGCGGCCGGAATGCCGACGGCCGAGGGCGTCCGTAAAAGTGAGGCTGGAGGCTAGTTGCCTGGCTTTGACCAGGAAGCGAGTGCGATAGGTGATCCAGAGATTGCGTGCCTTCATGAATTCAGTTCCCCCATGCTCAGTTCTCAGTTTGTGCGTGGCCAGTGATCAGTAATCCGTGTTCCCTTTTCGTTCCCAGTGTCCGCTGCCAGATCTGATTTCTTGGTTTTGCAATCATGATTTTTTGTCTGTGGGCGAGAGTGAATGTACGAGCGAAACGGCGCGGGGTCAATTCAGTATTTTTGGTGCAATTGAGGAAATAGCGGCTGCGGATGTGGGCCAAGCAGGCAACTCGAGAATTATCTCAACATGAGGCGATAAAGCGCATGAGCAGCGCGCATTTTCGCCGGGGGAATTTTGCGGGATGAAAGTTGCCTGGATGGGGCGGCGGATTGTCCACAGCAAGCGCACAGGAAAGGAACAGCAGGTGGTCGCCCGGGTAAGCGTGCAGCGCATCGGGTTCGGTCCGAAATTGCTCGCATAGAGCGACCGCCTTGAAGTCTCCGTTGCAAAGGCAATTGACGAGAAGGCTCGGTTCGGCATGCGGATCCAGGTTTGGCGCGCCGGCAACTTGTCGAGCTGGCTCGGAACCGATTCGCAGGCCCCCCACGTGGCGGAGAAGGCCGAGGTCAGCCCTCGCACAAACGGAAACCGACAGCCTTATCGCGATGGAGAAGAACCATCCGGTCTTTCTTCGCTTCTTCGAGCACGGCGGGGATCCCGGGCGCACATTTTTACCCATGCCAGGAAGGCCGGAAAATGAAGGAAGATGCCGATAGCCAGCATCGCCAAGGCGCGCGACATATGTCGAAAGCAATTTGTCATCGGTAAATTGCCCGCGTTTATGATTTTCTTTTCAGGGTCCAAAGCAAAGCCATTCCTGCGGCGACGCCTCCCAGTGCCAGACCCGCACGCGCCATCGACCTCCGAATTTCCAGTTTTTGTGGGCGGAGCCGGGCCTGTTCGGGGTAATCCGCGCAGGTCGAGTCTTCTACGCCGGCCTGGTGCAGCACCAGGTGCAGAACTTCGGCGAGATGAAGGGCGCGACGATCGGTGCACTGGGCGATCTGCTCGCGGCAGCTGAAGCCGTCCGCGATGATGAGCCAGTCGGCGGGAGCGCAGCGGACGGCGGGAAGAAGTTCGAGTTCACCGATGGCCGTCGAAAGATCGTATTTGTGGCGTTCGAAGCCGAACGAGCCGGCCATACCGCAGCATCCTTGCGCGGGAGCATGGAAGTCGATGCCCAGGCGGTGCAGGAGAGATTCTTCAGCGGTCATCTTCATCAGGGACTTGTGATGGCAATGGCCGTGGAGCAAAGCTTGGCGCTTGAGACGGGGCCAGGGAAACTCTTGGGCGCGGGTTTGGAGGAATTCGCTGAGCAGAAAAGTTTGCCGCGCAAGCGTATGGGCGCGTTCGTCGTGGGGAAACAGATTCAGGAGTTCGTCGCGGAATACGGCGACGCAGCTGGGCTCGAGGCCGATGACCGGGATTCCGCTGGCGATGTGGGGCGAGAGTTCGTCGAGAATACGGAGCAGGAGAGATTGGGCGCGGCCGAGCATGCCGTGGTCATAGAGCGGACGTCCGCAGCAGAGGTGGGCATGGGGGATGGTGACGCGGAAGCCCGCGGCTTCGAGGACCTCGACGGCAGCGCGGGCGGTGTGGGGATAGAAATGGTTGTTGAAGGTGTCGGGCCACAACAGGACCTCGGGGGCTAAAGCCGCGTCCGCAGTGAAGGCTTTGCTCGTAGCGCGGGAAGCGCCGGGGCTAACGCCGCGAGCATCCGGATGGTCACTCGGCGCGACGGAAGTCGTGTCTTTCCCGGTTCCTTTCTGGCGACGTTGAAACCAGGCTCGAAAGGTCTCCGGCGCGAAGGCGGGTATGGTGCGCTGTTGCGGCATTCCAGCGATGAGTTTTGCGAGATCACGCAGAATGGGAAGTTGCGTGGCCAGATTGACGAGGCCGGGCGCGTGTGAGGCGGCGCGGGCCCAGAGGTCGATATTGCCGAAGGCATAAGCGCTCCGCCCACGCAGGCGGCCCTGGTAATAGTGCGCGAGAAATTCGGATTTATAGGTGGCGACGTCGACCCCGACCGGGCAATCGCTTTTGCATCCTTTGCAGGCGAGGCAGAGGTCGAGCGATTGCTTCACCTCTTGGCTGCGCCAGCCGTCGCGGATAATCGCATCTTCTTTGCTCGGAACTTGCGTCATTTCCCAGAGCAGGTGAGCGCGGCCGCGGGTCGAGTGTTCTTCCTCGCGCGTGACCCGGTAGCTGGGGCACATGACGCCGCCTTGGTCGCGGCGACACTTGCCCACGCCCACGCAGCGCAGCGTAGCCTCGGAGAGGCTGCCGTGATCGGCGGGAAATTGGAAATGGGTTGCGGGCTGTCCGGGGGAGTAGTTCGCGCCCAGGCGCAGATGGTCGTCGAGCTTGTACGGTTCGATCAGCTTGCCGGGATTCATCTTCCAATCCGGATCCCAGGCGGATTTGAATTTGCGGAAGGCCTGCATCAATTCCGGGCCGAACATTTTCGGAAGAAGCTCACCCCGGGCCTGACCGTCTCCGTGCTCGCCGGAAATCGATCCGCCGTAGCTGACGACGAGGTCGGCGGCTTCTTCCACGAAGCGGCGGAATTTTGCGATGCCCTCTGGCGATTGCAGATCGAAGTTGATGCGGGTGTGAACGCAGCCGTGGCCGAAGTGTCCGTAGAGCGAGCCTTGGTAGCCGTAGGCGGCAAACATTTTGCGCAGGTCGCGAAGATAGTTGCCGAGTTTTTCGGGAGCGACGGCGGAGTCTTCCCATCCTTCCCAGTTGATGGGCTGGCCGGCCACATGCGAAGTCGCGCCGAGAGCGGACTCGCGAATTTCCCACACGCGCTTCTGCGGCGCGCTTTCGCTGTAGAGGCGCATTTGAGGAGGAGCCGCATTTCGCGCCAGGGAATCCATCAGGCGGCGCGCTTGCGCGTCGGCTTCCTGCGCGGTTTGCGCGCCGAACTCAACCATGAGCCATCCACCGCCAGGTGGCAGCATGGCCAGGGCTTCGGAATTCATGCCCCGCTTGCGGGTGTAGAAGACGAGAAGATCGTCGAAGCCTTCGAGGCCGATCGGGTTGTGCGCCATGATTTCGGGCACGTGGTCGGCGCACTGGTAAATATCGGCATAGGCGAGCAGCAGCAGCACGCGCTCGCGGGGGCTTTCGACCAGGCGGCAGGTGGCTTCCAGAATGGTGACGCAAGTGCCCTCCGAGCCGACGAGCGCGCGGGCGACGTGGAAGCCGTTTTCCGGCAATAGCCAGTTCAGGTTATAGCCGGAGACGCGGCGGGGAATGTTGGGGAAGCGGTGACGGATCAGATCGGCGTAGTCGTTGGCGATTTGTTTAAGAGAGGCGGGGATCTGCTTTATGCGTGGTTCCAGGCTGCCGCCCGACCCTTCCGGGCCGCCCGCCGGCCGAGAGTGGCGGTCCCCGCATGGTTCGACCAAGTTTTCTCCGACTTTCAGGCGCAGGCCGTCGTAGGTGAGGACTTCGAGGGCTTGGATGTTGTCATCGGTCTTGCCGCCCATGACCGAGTGAACGCCGCAAGAGTTGTTGCCGATCATGCCGCCGAGCGTGCAGCGGTCGTGGGTGGAGGGATCGGGAGCGAAAGTCAGGTGATGCTTTTCGGCGGCGGCGCGAAGCCTGTCGAGCACGACTCCGGGTTCGACGCGGGCGACGCGGCGCACGGGATCGATTTCGAGAATCTTGGACATGTATTTCGAGAAATCTAGAATGACGGCGACGTTGCAGCATTGGCCAGCGAGCGAAGTGCCGGCCCCGCGGCAGAGAAGCGGCGCGCCGAATTCGCGGCACAGCGTGACCGTGGCAAGAACATCGTCGGCGGCGCGCGGAATCACGACCCCGATGGGAACTTGGCGGTAGTTGGAGCCGTCGGTGGCGTAGAGGGCGCGGGCGCCGCGATCAAACCGGACTTCGCCGGAGATTCGTGTGCGCAGGGCTGCGGCAAGCGATGCTCCATCGAGTTGTGAGGATTTTGAAGGAGGACTGAGTTTGATCAGCTTATCGAGCATGGGATGTAGGAATGATAAGCTCGGCGAGGATTCGGAGAAAGATGGGCTGCGCCGGCGTCATCTGCGGAGAAGGAGGGAGGCGCTGCACAACCGGTGCGGGCGTGCGCTTCCTCGTCCCGCGGGCGAAAGGGCGGGAGTTTGAAATGATTCCGGCCTTTGTCCGTACCATCTCCTCGAACCGGCCCACCCATACGCCGGCTAGCTCCAGGGACGGGTGAGATAGTCGGCCATGGTCAGTCCAAGCAGAAGAAACAGGAAGAAGACGGCCGCGGCTACGACCGCTTTGGTGAGGCGCTCGCCGGCACGCCAGGCATGCATGAAGAACAGCGCGACCAAAGTCGCTTTCAGCGTGGCAATGACGAGGGCAACGACGGCGTTGAAGGGGCCGAGTTCGAGAAAGGCCACTTTGTAGGTGACAAATGTAAACACCAGCAGAGTGGCCCACACCGCGAA
>JASHRB010000631.1 GCA_030037575.1 Candidatus Sulfotelmatobacter sp.
GCAAGGTTCACCTCCAAACTGGCACCTGCCTGGATTCAAGTCTTCCGAACTGGCAGTGAGCGGCACCTCCATCGACATTGAGAAAAAACAGAAACATTAGTGAGCAATTGTGCCGCCAAATGCGCCTTCCGGCCCAAAGTCACCTGCTGGTAGTAGCTTGGCCGCTTCGATTCAAGCGCTCTTTGGCAAGGCGAAAGGTAAAGTTTGCTTCTCGGCTCGTCGGCATCGACCTGTGGCTGATTTGGCCCTACGGGATTGTCCGTATTCCCTCGCCGCTCCAGCCGTAGGAGAGTGCAATTCCTGTTTGTGGCGTTGTGCTGTGGCCGCAATGGCAGCGGATTTCCGGATTTCGCGATAAACCGGCTGCGCCCATTGGGAAGGGCAGTGTGGATGAAGCAATCAACATCCTAATCATGGACGGCCAGCTGGGAAACCTGCTGACGTATGAAACCATACTCGAGGAACTCGAAGGCGAGCCAGGGTGGAGACATCGAGGCAGCTTTCGTTCGCGATCTCGAAGAGGGCGCGCCCTGATTTCGAGGTGTGCCAGTTGCCGCACGAAGATGGCACGGGGTGCTGCTACCATCCGGTATTCATCCTCGTGCAGAACGGAATTCAACGGCGCGAAGTCGTTCCCATACTGCGCGCGGGCCCTTGCCAAGGCTATTCCGCGTCCTTCGCCAGGCATCGCCTCCGCTCGCAAAACCTGATACTGTTCCTTGTCGGTATCGGGATGGAACAGCCAGTTGGCGCGCGGTCGCCGCAATCAGCGTCGCCATCGCAGGGGGATTATCGCGCGCACTGAAACCACGCCGGATTGTCACCTCCCGCGAACGCACCGGCGCCCGCGATGTTTGCAACGGTGGTCGATAGTAAGGAGCGTGCGTCTTCTCCTGGGCCTACCTTTCCTGCGGGCCTGTGCCCATGCGGAATGGAACCTCCACTTCACGCACCGGTGGGTCGATTCCGCCGGGCTGCGACGGCGCTTCGAGGCCGTCTGTGAGCAGGTAGGACTGCAAAGAGACTGAGCTGGTCGCGAACGTCTCCAGTGCGCTGAGATAGGAGACTTGTAACTGCATCAGAGTTCTCTGAGCGATCAGAACCTGTGGGTATGCTGCAGCCATGTCGTGGTATTTCTCGGCATAGAGCTCGTATGCCTTTTGCGCTCTCGGTATCATCTGATTCTTGTAGCGGTCGACGGCGGTTTGGGAGAATGTGTAGGTTTGCACGACGCTTGCCGCCCGCTCCCGCAAAACGAGCTTCACGCGCTCCACTTCGCGCTTCGCCCTCTCAACATCGGCTTTCGCCAGGGCAATGTTTCCCTGGTTGCGGTTAAAGATGGGAATTCTCACCCCCACCTCGGCAAAGCCCTGCAATCCGACAGGTCTTCCATTAGGCGGGGACAGCAACTCGCCATTCTGCTGCATGCCACCGCGGATTTGCAGGTCGGGAATCGATTCCCGCTTGGCGCGAGCCAAGGCAGCTTCCGCTCGGGTGACACCGAGTTCGGCGATTCGTACGGCTGGACTTCTGTTGGCGATTTCCTCCACCAGTTCATCCGCATCGACCGGCGATGTGTCCTCCAGTTTTCCTTCAAGCCTCATCAAAGGAAGCCGCGGGTTCCCCACGACGGCGGACAGGGCTTTCCAAATCCGTTGCTGATTCTGTTCGGCCGCGGTGACCGCGAGTGCTGCTTGCTGTGCTTCCACTTCCGCCTCGAGCACGTCGGGAGCGTCCGCTTGTCCGACATTCGCGAGCTGATGGGAGGTCTGGACGGCATCGGCGGCAAGCTGGCCGAGGTTTTGCCGCAACTCCAGCATCTGCTGGGCGGCCAGCGCTTGGATGTACGACATGCGCACGTTTGTGACAACGCGCATCTTTTGCTCCTCGGCTTCGGTTTCTGCCTGTTTGAGCTCTTGGTCAAAAATCGTTCGATTCAGGCCCAGTTTTCCGCCCAGCACGACGTCCTGCTGGACAAAAAAACCTTGCTCGCCGCCGTGAAACGACCCGCCTCTTATCTGTTCGCCCTGATAGCCAACGCTTGGGTTTGGATAGAGTCCCGACTGCTTCTTGCTGCCTTGGACAGCATGGATATTGGCGGCCGACTGCGCAAACGCGGGATTGTTTAGTAGGGCCATGTGTTCCAGTTCTTCGAGGGTCATCGTCTTCTGCTCGGAGGCCGGACTTTGGGCTCGGCCCGCCGCGGCGAACAGGAACAAACAACAGGAAGAGCAGAGTACAAATCGGGGCAGCCAAGGAAGAGGCGCTGCTGTATCGACCCGCAATTCCGTCACTGGTGTGGTCAGGCTATTCATGTTTATGCTCCATCCCCGGCATGTCCATGTTCCTGGGCTTGTTGCCTTCGTGTCCTCGTCGACGCTCCATGATTTGGTCGTATTTGTCTTGGGGCAGCACCCGAACAAGCGTCATCATTCCGGCCATGAACCCGCTCCAGCCAGGGCGCAGGCCGAAGGTTTCGGGTTTGTCCACCCTCGGATCGATTGCCATCATGGGACCTTCCATGAAAGCATCCTGGGGAAACCCTGGTACGGAGTTAGCGTCCTTGCTGACTGCGGGTTC
>JASHRB010000043.1 GCA_030037575.1 Candidatus Sulfotelmatobacter sp.
CCAACATCCAGACGAGGTCAATTGGCAGCGATTGTCTGAGGACTTCGGAGTGCCGCATCCGGCGCTCAATCACACCTACGCGCGCGAGTTGCTGAATGTGCCTCCGCTGCCGGCTTTCTCCGGCTTCGCCAGCCGCCTGCTGGCCGAATCCTGGGACTCCTCGATTCTGTACTGGGCGCGTTTGGCCGATGAAACCGGCGCATCTCCGCTTGAATTAAATCGGTTAGTGCCGCAACTTACGCAGGAAATGGTGGAAAAGGTTTTTGCTACCGATTTGGAAGATTGGCCGGCGATCCTTCGCGCGCTGCGCGAAACTGGCGAAGACTTTCATAAAGGCAAAGTCGCTTCGCTAACAAGAATGAATGAACCTCATCCCTGAGCGGCTCGGCCCATACGGACATTCATGGCGTGGGCCATCCAGTGCAGGTTCACCAGAAAGGAAGTGTTGCGAACGATGTGCTGCAAAACCTCTGTTTCAGTCTTTGTTCTTCTCTGCCTCTGTTCGGCTGCCACTGGCAGCAACGGCGAACGGGATGACTCTTCGGTTCGCGTGGTCGTCAACATGGTTCAGCTCAACGTCGCCGTTACCGACAAAAATGGAGACTACATCACTGGCCTGAAGCCGGAAGATTTCATTATCACCGAGGATGGAATCCCGGAAAAGCTCGCGACGTTTGCCGAAGGCGATGCGCCCGCACGCACGGTTCTAGGATCCAGCGGGCCAGCTGCAACCGACACGCCACAGCCTCCCGAACCTCCGCAAACGCTTCAGTCGCTGGTATCTGGGGCTGACGTTTTCGTCCTCTTCGACACCAGCAATTATATGTATCGCGATTTCGTCTTCGCCGAAGACGCCATCACCGAATTTGTCCGCTCGCTTGAAACCGCCGACAAGATCGCCTTTTATTCCTATAGCCGCGATCTTTCCCGCGCCACCACGCTCACCAGTGATCGTTCGCAGGTTTTGCGGGGTGTTCGCTCGACAGTTGCTGGAGATTCTGCCGCTCTCTATAACGCGCTTCTGCTTACGGTAAAGGATGCTGCCCAATTCACGGGTCGTAGAGTGGTCGTAGTGTTCTCCAACGGGCCCGATAATTCCAGTGTCGTTCCCCCCGAAGATGTCGCTGAAATCGCCCAGTCAGCCGGCGTTTCCGTGTACATGATCAGCACGCAGGAAGCAAAACTGGAGCCGGTTTCCACGACGGTTTTCGAGCGCATGACCGCCGATACCGGCGGCATGGCCTACTTCGCCAAAAGTTGGAAAGACGAGCGCCGCGCCTTCGCTTCCATCCAGAACGACCTTGTGCACCTGTATTCCCTCAGCTACTACCCCAAAGCCAATTCAAACACCGGCTGGCGTGCCATTCGCGTGAAGCTCGTCGGGGAAAACGCCAAGAAATACAAAGTGCGTACGCGCAACGGATATCGTTTGCAGCCAACCAAGTTTTCCTCGGACCAGCGAACCGCCTCCGCCGACCCCAAGCCCGAGTGAGCGGCGGTCTGCAACGCGGGCTTTCGCAGGCCTCATCCCGAGTACTGGGCTCCTATTCTCACGTGGCCGCTCGAAATTCTGTCAAGCCGGCGCGGTCGAGGCACCTGCTTTTTTTGTCTTGATGCTGAGGAGTGAAACTAAACCCACCACCCGTCCCCACTCCCCTACAATCCTGCCGGCGGTAGTAGAATGGAAGCCCACCCTGCCTCTGGTGCTAGTTAATTTGTTTTCATTCGTCAAAATAGAGATCTCTAGCTGGGAGGTAACGCTTGGCTCTCACAATCACCGGTCTCTCAAAGACCTACCCCAACGGCGTCAAGGCTCTCAAAAATCTTTCGCTTTCCATCGGCAACAGCATGTTTGGTTTGGTTGGTCCGAATGGTGCAGGCAAGAGTTCGCTCATGCGAACCGTGGCCACGCTGCAGGAACCGGACTCCGGTTCAATCGACCTCGATGGCATCGACGTGCTCAAGCAGAAAGATCACGTACGCCGGATTCTCGGCTATCTCCCGCAGGAATTCGGCGTTTATCCCAAAATTTCCGCTCTCGATATGCTTCATCACCTTGCCGTGATGAAGGGCATGAATTCGCCGTCCGAGCGCAAAGAGACAGTCGACGCGCTTTTGCAACAAACCAACCTCTGGGATTCGCGCAAGAAAGCGCTCTCCACTTTTTCCGGGGGCATGAAGCAGCGGTTCGGAATTGCGCAGGCGCTGCTCGGCAATCCGCGGCTCATTATTGTGGACGAACCTACCGCCGGCCTCGATCCTGCCGAACGCAATCGCTTCCTGAATCTTCTTGCCTCGCTGGGCAGCGACCGCACGGTGATTCTCTCAACCCACATTGTCGATGACGTTCGCCAGCTCTGCCCGCGCATGGCCATTATCTCATCGGGAGAATTGCTCTTCGAAGGGTCTCCCAACGATGCGCTGACCACGCTGAAGGGCAAAATCTGGTCAAAGGTAGCCGCCACCGACGAGGAGCTAGGCGCGATCGAAAAACAGCTTCAACTGATTTCCACACATCTCGTCGGCGGCCAGCACGAGATTCGCGTCTACGCAAACGCCTCGCCCGGCGCCGGATTCCGCTGCGTCGATTCCAGTCTCGAAGATGTTTATTTCCTGAACCTCGCGCAGCAAGGCAAAGACCAGCGGCCGAACTAGCGACACGCTCGGAGGAATCAATATGGCGCTGTTCTGGGAGTTTTTCACATTCGAACTGAAATTCCGCTTCAAGAGCCTGTCGACCTACGTGTACTTCCTGCTCTGGCTTACATTTTCTTTTCTCTGTGTCGCCTCGGAGAGCTTCGGCCCCATCGGCGCCGGCAACGGCAAAATTCTGCTCAACGGTCCCTACGCGAATACTTACAATGATGTCTTCATCGCATTGTTCGGCATCATCGTGATTGCCGCGATCTTCGGCACCTCGATCCTCCGCGACTTCCAGCGCGATACGTATCAGATACTTTTTACGCAGCCGATTTCCAAATTTGCCTATCTCGGCGGCCGCTGGGCGGGTTCCTTCCTGGCCACGGTTTTCGCGTTTTCCGGCGTTCTGGTCGGCACTTACCTCGGAACCTTCGCCCCGTGGGCGGATCACGCTCGCATCGGCCCTAACAGTCTCTGGGCCTATGTTCAACCTTTCTTTTCCATCCTTGTCGTCCAGATTTTTTTTCTGGGATCTCTGTTCTTCGCCGTGTCCGCTCTCTCGCGCAAAATTTTCGTCGTCTATCTGCAGGGCGTCGCCCTGTTCATGATTTATTTGATCAGCTTCACCGTGTTCTTCGCGACGCGCTCGCTCGAGCGTTTCTGGTCGGGAATTTTCGATCCCATCGGCGTCATCCTGATGGATGACGTCACCCGCTACTGGACAGTTGTGGAAAAAAATGCCCAACTCGTCACCTGGTCGCCTGCGCTTGCCGGAGGCATTTTCCTCTATAACCGGCTGCTGTGGATGGGCATGGGCGTGGCCGCACTCGGCGCGGTTTGGGCGCTGTTTCCCATGTCGGTTGAGGCGCTCACCGCCCGCTCGCAGAGTCGTCGCGCGGCAAAAGCGAAGCAACTGGAACTCGATGAAGCCGCGCCGGTGCGTTCCCTTTTTGCCGCCCGCCTTCCCCGCGTGCGCCAGGTCTTCGATCGTTCGACCATAATTGCGCAATATTTTTCTCTCACTCGTCTTCGCCTCCGCAACATTCTTAAAGATGTTGTCTTCTGGGCAATCGTTTTGTTGCTCATTGCCTTTGGCATCAACAACGGCCAATTCGCTGGTCGCGTCGCGGATCGCGACGTCTGGCCCGTCACCTATCTCATGGTCCAGGCGGTCGAGGGCAGCGCGCAGTTGTTCCTTTACATTGTTGCCACGCTCTACGCCGCAGAGCTTCTCTGGCGCGAGCGCGACAGCAACTTCAGCGGTATTCACGATGCCTTGCCGATGCGCGAATCGGTCGACTGGCTTTCGCGTCTCACCGCCATCGTCGTCGTCGAATTAATCCTGCTCGCGTTCGCCATGCTGGTCGGCATTGCCATGCAGACCATCGCCGGTTACTACCATTACGAACTCGTACAGTATTTCAAGGAGCTTTATCTCATCACCTTCGGCCAAGTCTTCGCTTTCGGCCTTCTCGCCATGTTTGTGCAGACGGTGGTTTCCAACAAATTCGTGGGACACGGCATTCTGATTGGCCTTTTTGTGCTGGTTCCGGTCCTGTTTAATTTTGGGTGGGAGAACAGCCTGTACCTGCCCATCACGGTCCCGGCGTACATCTATTCCGACATGAACGGCTATGGACATTTCGTCCCCGCCATCTTCTGGGCCACCATTTACTGGCTTGCGATCACTGCCGTGCTGGGAGTGGCTTCGGTGGCACTTGCCCGGCGCGGAGCCGAAGATTCCTTCGCTGCTCGGACCAAACTTGCTCTCGGCCGTGCTCCACGGCTGGCGCCTATCGCGCTGCTGTTTGCCGTCGTCGCTGCCGCGTCCGGCGGCTGGTATTACTACAACGCTCACGTCTTGAACGAGTATCTCGATTCCCAGGCGCGCCGTGATATCCAGGCCGACTACGAACGCAAATTCAAGCAATACGAAAACCTGCCCCAGCCGAAGGTTACTGCGGTTGACGCAACCATCAACATTTATCCCGACCGCCGCTCCTTCGACGGCAGCGTTCGCATCACGGCCGAGAACAAGAGCAATCAGCCAATCCCGCAGATCCATATCACCGATCAGAAATACTCACTCACGAATGTGAAGTTCGACCGGCCCTTTCATCAGGTCAGCTCGGCGCGACGCGATATCTATTCCATTTACCGGTTGGACAAGCCGCTGATGCCGGGCGAGAGCCTGATGCTCTCCTGCAACGTCGGGCATCAATCCCGCGGTTTTCGCGATAACAACGAGCTGGCTGAGTTCGCCTACAACGGAACTTTCTTCGACTCTGATTATTTCCCTTATATCGGCTACAACCGCAACCTCGAGCTCGACGATCCGCGGCGCCGCCGCGAAGAGAAACTTCCCGCTCTCGAAGAAATGGCGCACCGCGGCGATCCCGCCCATTCGCTGAATAACGTTTTCTTCGCCGGCGAATCGGATTGGATCACCTACCACACCGTGGTCAGCACTTCTTCCGATCAGATCGCCATCGCTCCCGGATATCTGCAGCGCGACTGGCAATCCAACGGCCGGCACTTTTACGAATACAGCATGGGCTCCACCCACATCCTCAACTTTTTCTCCTACATCTCCGCGAAATACCAGGTGAAAAAACAGGTGTATCACGGTCCCGACGGCGATGTCTCACTCGAGGTCTATTACGATCCCGCGCACACCTATGATCTCGACGACATGCTTGCGGCCGCGCGCGCTGGGCTCAATTACTACCAGCGCATCTACAGCCCCTTCCAGTACACCCAATTCCGCATTTTCGAATTTCCGCGCTACCGTCTGTTCGCCCAGTCCTTCCCCAACACGATCCCCTATTCCGAAGGCATGGGCTTTATCGAGCGAGTGCGCAAACCGACCGACATCGACTTTACTTATTTCGTCACCGCACATGAATTGGGCCATCAATGGTGGGCGCATCAACTTGTCGGCGCTGACGTGGAAGGTTCCAACATGCTGGCCGAAAGTCTCGCGGAGTATTCCGCACTGCAGGTAATGGCACACAAATACGGCTCCGATCTGATGCATCGCTACCTGCGCCACGAAATCGATTCGTATTTGCGCGGCCGCGCCACTGAAGTCCGCCATGAACCACCTCTGGCTATGGTCCAGCGTGAGCCTTACGTCTGGTATCAGAAAGGCGGACAAATTCTCTACACGCTCGCCGACTACATCGGCGAAGACAAACTCAATCTGGCGCTGCACAACTTTCTCATGCAGCATCGCTACGCAAACGCCAACAACCAGGCCGACGCGCACGGCGATCCACCCGCTTCCGCGGCCATGGACACCCCTTATCCCGATACGCGCATGTTGGTCGATGCAATTCGCGCACAGACTCCGCCAGAACTGCAATACCTGGTCGACGACGGCTTCAACCGAATCGTTCTGTATGACAACAAAGCGGTCTCCGCCAGATCCGAGAAAATGCCGGACGGGAAATACAAAGTCACGCTGGAAGTGCAGGCGAGAAAAGTTCAGGCCGACGGCAACGGCGCTGAAACGCCCGTTGCTCTCGACGACTATATCGAGATTGGAGTTTTCACGGGGAAGAGACTCGAAGAGAAGCCGCTTTATCTCAAGAAAGAAAAATTCGCCGAGGAGCATAAAACTTTCGTGATCATCGTCGACCGGCAGCCGACGCTCGCCGGCATTGACCCGTACAACAAACTGATCGACCGCAACGCCGACGACAACATGCTCGACGTTGCCAAGCAATAAACCTTTTCGCGAGCGAACGTACGCGCTGCGCCGAGAGTATATTTTGTGATGACGCTTTTTCGTCGCAACGAGGGTGCAGTCCGTGGGCAGGAATAAATTCATCGTTTCTACGTGTGTGGTCGGTTGCGTCGTTCTGTTTACGTTTCTTCTTGCTGAACTCGCAGTCTCCTCCGTTCCCTCGGGTCCAGTCCTAGAAAGCACGCTCGAAACCGTGGGCATCGCGACCGGCGAGCGGCGGATCGTCTACACCGACCGCAGCCATTTCGAAGCGCCCAACTGGAGCCGTGACGGTTCTTATTTCTTATTCAATCGTGATGGACACGTTCTGAAATTGCCTGTCACCGGCGGCACGCCCACCACGCTCGATACCGGGGCACAGATTCATTGCAACAACGACCACGGCATTTCTCCCGACGGCAAGTGGCTGGCAGTCAGCGACTCCTCCCCGCCCGATCAGAAGTCCCACGTCTACGTCCTGCCCATCGATGGCGGCGCGCCGCGGCTTCTCACGCCGAACTCGCCTTCTTACTGGCACGGTTGGTCGCCTGACGGCAAGACCCTCGCATTTGTTGGCGAGCGCAGCGGCAATTTTGATATCTATACAGTTCCCTTCACCGGCGGCGAAGAGACCCGCCTCACCACCGCGCCCGGCCTCGATGACGGTCCCGAATATTCTCCCGACGGCAAATACATCTACTTCAACTCCGAGCGCACCGGTCACATGCAAATCTGGCGCATGCATTCCGATGGCAGCGCCCAGGAACAGGTCACGTTCGACGACTCGAACGATTGGTTCCCTCACTTTTCTCCCGACGGAAAATGGATGGTCTTTCTTGCCTATGCCAGCGGCGTGACTGGACATCCGCCCAACAAAGACGTGGAACTCCGGCTGAGAAACATGCGTAACGGCAAGATTAAAGCGCTGGTGAAACTCTTCGGCGGCCAGGGAACGATGAATGTTCCTTCGTGGTCGCCCGACAGCAAGCAGTTCGCTTTTGTTAGCTACAAGTTATTGCCCTCCGGTCCGACCGGGGTAAAATGACGCTGCCCCAAAATCGTAAGCTCGATTCACACCGCCGTTTGGAAAATCAATTACGCTTGAATCTAAAAGGCATTTTCTCTATGCGCATCGGAGTCTTCACCCCCCTGCTGTCCGAGCTTTCATTGAGCACCGTGCTCAAAAAGCTGAAAGCTCTGCACATTGATACCGTCGAACTCGGCACAGGGAATTATCCCGGCGACGCCCACTGCCCGCTCTCCATGCTCGAAAGCGCAGCCGCTCTCGCTGAGTTTCAGAACATTCTTGCAGATCACGGCGCTTCGATCAGCGCCTTGAGTTGCCACGGCAATGCTTTGCATCCTGACAAAGAGCGCGCGCAGCACGATCGCGATCTGAGCCGAAAAACCGTTCTGCTCGCGGAAAAACTCGGCGTCCCCG
>JASHRB010000632.1 GCA_030037575.1 Candidatus Sulfotelmatobacter sp.
TCGGTCGCGCACCCCTGGCAGCATTTGCGGCGCTTTGGGTTTTCATAGCGCTGCTGCCGGTAATGAACATTTTTGCGCTGGGAAGAAATGTTTTCGCCGAACGCTATCTCTATCTCCCTTCGGTCGGCTTCTGTCTGCTGGTCGTGGCCGCCGCGTCTTCCGCTATAAAGCACCTGCCGGAGGGGTCGCGTCCGGGAGTGTCCGCAGTGGTTTTGCTTGCAACCGTCGTCGGCTTTTCCTGGGAAACCCTGGTTCGCAATCCAGATTGGCGCGACCAGGCAACTCTGTTTCGGCAGACTTTGTCGGTTTCGCCGAATGCGCCGTTCGTGCATTTTATGGTGGCGGCGGCCGAAAGCGAAAATCCTCGAGAATGGCGATCGGCCGAGTCGCACTATTTACGCGCCATCGACCTAGCGGAAAACGAGAACCCTCCTGACCTGCTCGATCTGACTCAAAGTGAAGAGGGATTGGCGTCTCTCTATGCCGACCGCGGCGACCTTGCCCAGGCGTTACAGGTACTTCATCAAGGGCGAAATGTTTCGCCCAACGATCCCGAATGGGATGCGGAAGAGGGCCTGGTTCTTCTGAAATCAGGGCAGTGGCAAGCTGCCGAACCCCTGCTGAATCGTGCATTCGGGGCACGGCCGCAAGACGAAAACGTACTCAACGCGCTCGGCCTTCTCGCCTGGCAATACCAGCGCAATCTCGACCTGGCGCGGGAATTCTTTACTCATGCTCTTCGCGTGCACAGCAGCCAGGACGACTTCCAGGCTTCGCTCTATAACAATCTTGGCGGGGTCTATGGCGATCTCGAGCAGTTTCCGCTAGCCATTGAGCAGTTCAAGTTTGCCAGCGCAATTTCGCCGGAAAACGCGGAATATCACACCAACCTGGCGGTCGCGCTGGCCGAAGAAAAACGATACCAGGAGGCAGCCAGCGAAGCACAAACCGCTCTGCGAATTTCCCCCGATTATTCGCCCGCGCGCGCCCTCCTCGAACAATTGCAGCATCATTGAGGGCGGCAAAAAAACCTGCCATCCGCTTTGCGTTTCAATCGGACGGGTCCGCGGGTAGGGAGAATTAGTCTCCGGTCACGGTTGCGGGACGCGGAGTTACGGGCTTGGCCTTCAGTGGAACCGGACTTGCGATCGGCGCCTCCAGCCATCTCCGAACTTCCGGCAAAACCTGGCGCATGGCCAATTCGCCGGCGCGAATCAGATCGGGCGTGCGCTTGAAGTCATCGTAGGCGAAGCCTGCCACGTCAGGCTCGACGATGGCATCAGCGGCCCCCCGCCACAGATGGCTCATCTGATCCTGGGCGATAGCGAACGACTGCCCGATCACATCGAAGAGATGCCGCGGCGCGCCGTCTTTGGCCCAGTGCCCTTTCAGGTGAACCGCGATCACGCGATCGGCTCCCATCTCGTGCAGCGGCTGCGTCGGCACCGGGTGCGATAACATTCCATCCACCAGCCAGTGGCCGCGAAGATTTACCGGCAAAAACATGCCGGGATAAGCGCAGCTGGCCCGCACCGTGTCGACGATCGAACCGGAGTGAAAGACCACCCCCTCGCCGCTATTGAAATCGGTGGCGGTAACCGCCATAGGAATACGCAATTCCTCGAAGCTTTTTACCTTCAAAATGCGGTCGAGAAATGCCACCATGCGATCGTTGGACGCGAACCCGTAGCGTGAAACCGTCCAGCGGGCAAAGGTTGTAAATCGCACCGAGCGTGCGATCTTCTCGAGATCCTCAATGGCAACACCGCTGCAGTAAGCTGCGCCGATCAAGGCGCCGACACTGGTACCGGCTACGATGCGAATGGGGATTCCTTCTTCTTCGAGAACCTTGAGAACGCCGACGTGGGCAATCCCTCGGGCAAACCCTCCGCCCAGGGCGATGCCAATGCTTGGAGCCGGCTTGGCGCCGGGCGGTTCGGGCCTCCGCGAAAGCTCTCGTCCGAAAGCCTGCACCGAGCGGATAATCTTGCCCAGACTCTTCACGGAAAACCCCGCGCAAAAACCTAAGTTCTACCTACATTTATGATGCCACTGGAGCGAAAAATGGCTAGGCCACGAAGGTGCCACGGTCATGTTACCGAGGGCCCTTCGGATGATTACCGCGAAGGTCATGGCCCCGCCGCCCGAGATGACTAACTCCTGTAATCCTGGTAACTTAGCCGGATGGTCCGGGAAATCTCATCGGGCGGCGTGGTGCTGCAGCGGCGGGATGGCGAGTGGTGGCTGGCCGTCATACAACCACCACAGGCGGTGCAACGCCCGGCCAAGCCAGCCCCAGCTGGGGCGGAAAAGCGTATCTTGGCCCTACCCAAGGGGTTGGTCGACGCGGGAGAGAAACCGGCCGAAACCGCCCTGCGCGAAGTCTACGAAGAGACTGGCATTCGAGCTCAGATCGTGACAAAACTCGCCAACATCAAATACGTTTACACCCGCACATGGGCTGGCGGCGAACGGGTTTTTAAAATCGTCAGCTTCTATCTCATGGCTTATCGCAGCGGACGCATCAACCAAGTCTCCGAAGCCATGCGAATTGAAGTGGCTCAGGCGCTTTGGATCAAGCTGCAAGACGCTCCCCAGATGCTCGCCTACAAAGGAGAGAAACAAATGGTCCGCAAGGCAATGGAATATCTGCATGCCCATCCGGAACTCTGAAGCTCCCAGACGCTGGCATAAGTCGCGGTTTTCCGCATCATGAAAGCATGTCCCGGCCTTCTAGCAAAGGTTCAGCGGGCAGTTTCTCTTCTGTTGATGGTGTCGCTGCCCGCGCTGGGAAAAAGCCCCTTGCTTAGACCCGACCCTGATTACGCGAGGGCGCTTGCGGTCGCTGATGGTTTTTTGTAGGCATGGCAGTCGAGCGACGCTGAAAACGGAATCGCGCTATTGACTGCGCATGCCAAGAAAAACCAAAGCAAAGAGAAACTGGATCATTTCTTTGCCGGCGGCCAGTCCGCCTTTGAAGTCAATCACGGCAGGCGCCTGCGGCGCGGCGGTTATGAGTTCCCGGTGGTCCTGGTCACGGAAGGACCGAGGCGGCTGCACCGTAAATTCTCGACCATTGTGACGGTCAACACTGGCGGGAATGACTGGGCAGTCGATAAACTGCCATAGAAGCGGACGAGGATTGTTCATGAAGGGTATTCATAAAGTTGCGGTGCTGGGGGCGGGAACCATGGGAGCGCGGATCGCCGCGCATTTCGCCAACGCCGGCATTCCCAGCTACTTGTTCGATATTGTTCCTCCCGACGCGCCTCCGAACCCCGGCCCAGCGGCACGCAATAAGATCGCTCTGGCCGGCTTGGAATCGGCGAAGAAATCGCAGCCCGCCGCTTTCATGGAGCCATCGCTGGCTAGCTTTGTGACCGTGGGCAACTTTGAGGATGATCTGAAAAAGCTCGCCGAGGTCGACTGGATCATCGAAGCCGTGGTCGAAAATCTCGAAATCAAGCGCACGCTGTTGCGCCAAGTCGAAGCCGTTTGCCAGCCCGGAACCATCATCACCACCAACACCAGCGGTTTGCCGGTTGGCAAAATTGCCGAAGGCTTTTCCGAGGGTTTTCGACGCGCGTGGTTCGGCACGCACTTTTTCAATCCTCCGCGTTACATGCGGCTGCTCGAGCTGATCCCGACGCCGCAAGCCGATGGCCAAGCCATCGAAGCCGTTTCGCATTTTTGCGATACGAGACTTGGCAAAGGGGTTGTGCTAGCCAAAGACACGCCCAATTTCATCGGCAATCGTATTGCCACCTTTTCGGTGTTGAATGCCATGCGCTTGATGCAGCAGATGGATCTGACCATCGAAGAAGTCGACGCACTCACCGGGCGGGCCGTCGGCTGGCCGCAATCGGCGACTTTTCGCACCATCGATCTGGTTGGGCTGGACATCCTCGGTCACGTGGTGGCGAACATGACCGCCAACGTCCACGACGAGCGCAGCGAACTTCGCTTGCCCGATTTTTTCCATCAGATGCTGCAGCGCAAGTGGCTGGGCGACAAAAGCAAAGGCGGCTTTTACAAGAAAAGTGTGGAGCGAGCTTCCGCGGAAGGCAGCCAAGAGGACGAGCGCCTGGCTCTCGACTGGAAGACGCTGGCATACCATCCGCGCTCGAAACCGAAGTTCGCCGCCCTGGATATGGCAAGGAACCTGGAAGACACCGGCGGGCGCCTGCGCATGTTGCTCGGTCTCGACGGTCCCGCTGGGCAAAAAGGAGACAAGGCCGGAGCCTTTCTGTGGTCAATGCTCTCCGAGTTGTGGACCTATTCGGCCAACCGCATCCCAGAGATTTCTGATTCGATTGTGGAGATCGACCGGGCCATGCGCCTGGGCTTCAACTGGGAACTGGGGCCGTTTGAATTGTGGGACGCGGTGGGTATCGAGGCTACCTTCGCGCGCATGAAAAAAGAGGGCAGACCAATTGCGGCGAACGCGGAAAAACTGCTCGCAGCCGGCCGCAAGGGCTGGTATGGGGACGACGCGCAAACGCCATCCGGTCGCAAATTCTACGATCTGAAATCGGAAAGCTGGCATCCGGTCGTGGTTCCTCCCGGCGTGTGGTCTGTCACGGTGGCGAAGAAATCGAACGGGGTGGTGAAGAGAAATTCCGGAGCATCGCTGGTGGACCTCGGCCAGGGCGTGGCCTGCATCGAGTTTCACAGCAAGATGAACGCGCTGGGCGGCGACATCATCAGCCTGATCACGCAATCGTTGAAGCCGGGCGGCCCGGGCGACAACTTCGACGCTTTCGTCCTCACCAGCGACGCGATGAATTTTTCGGTCGGGGCCAATCTTATGCTCCTGCTGATGAGCGTGCAGGACGAAGAGTGGGACGACGTCGATCTGGCCATCCGGCAGTTTCAGGGCATGACCCAGGCGATCAAATTTTCGCCGAAGCCCGTGGTCTCGGCTCCGTTCGGCTTATGCCTCGGCGGAGGCACAGAAATTTCTCTGCACGCGGCCGCGCGGCAACCGCACGCCGAGCTTTACACCGGATTGGTCGAAGTGGGGGTGGGCTTGCTTCCCGGAGGCGGAGGCTGTAAAGAAATGCTGTTGCGCGCCGTGGATGGCGCCGCGGCCGCGCGCGGCGGCAAAACCACAGCGGATGCGCTCGCCGGATCCATCGAGATGCTGGAAGCCATGAAACGCATTTTCGAAGCCATCGCTACCGCCAAAATCGCCACTTCGGCGCACGAAGCCCGCGCGCTCGGTTTTCTCAACCGCAGCGATGGCATCACCATGAATCGCGAGCGAGTTCTCTCCGACGCTAAAGCTCGCGCCCTCGAGCTAGTTCGCGCCGGATATGAACCGCCGATACCGCGCAGCGACATCCCCGCTCCCGGGGAGAATCTTCTAGCCACTCTAAAGATGGGGGTGCATCTGATGCGCCAAGGCGACTACATCACCGACTATGAAGTGAAACTGGGGAGCAAGATCGCCGAAGTCTTGTGCGGCGGAAACATCACTCCGGGGACGCCGATCGGAGAACAATACCTGCTTGATCTTGAGCGCGAGGCATTCAAATCGCTCTGCGGTGAACGCAAGACTCAGGAGAGGATTCAATACACGCTGAAGACGGGCAAAACCCTGCGCAACTAGGGTCCGCTAGCAGCCGGAAATCTCTCGCCCGGCAAACATGCCGCCGGCGCGAATCCCCGGCCGCCTGAAGTCATCTGATCGGCTCGACCACCACCGCGGTTCCGTAGGCTAACACCTCGGTAACCCCCTGCATGATTTCGGTCGCGTCATAGCGCGCGCACACCACCGCATTTCCCCCCAGTTCCGCCGCGTGAATCAACATCAGATCAAACGCTTCCTGGCGCGTCTTCTCACACAGGTTGGTGAGCAGGGTGATGTTCCCGCCCACCAGCGTCTGCAAGCCGGCGCCGATGGTGCCGAAGATGGAACGCGAGCGCACCACGATGCCCCGCACCACCCCCAGCGTCCGGGTCACACGAAACCCATCCAACTCGAACTGCGTTGTAACCATGTTGTGCGCCACCATCCTGCCACTGCCGCTGTAGCTGGTCGCCATCTTCACCATCCTTAGTCGCAAGCGCTGAAGGTACGGAGTAGCTAACTATAGCGCGAATGGCGCCGGGAGAGGAATTCCTACCCTCGCGCCTACCGGTCAGGGGCAGGGTAGTTTGGGGGCTGCATTTGCGGCCACGGAAAGGGCTGCGACCGTTCCGTCCTAGGCGGCCTTCAGTTGCTCCCGCACCGCACGGTAGGCCTGGTCGATGGCGACGTTGGTATAGGCGCTCGCCCCCGCATCCGAGTTCGCGATCGAGATTGGTCCGAAGGGTTGGCGCCCCACCACGCAGGGGCGATTTTCCGGCGCCCAATCGGGATCGGACAGCCAATCGTACTCGTAGGCGTATCCGTGCGCCCACCGGTTCACTGTGATGGCGGCGATATCGCGCGCCGCCTCGAATCCGGCCTGCGCGAGCATTCGATTCAACTGCTCGCGGATGTTGCGCTCGAATGTCGAGAACGGCGTGCCCATCAACTCGTATCGTCCCCTGCGATATTGCTCGCGACGCGGCAAGCCGGGCTGGCACGGCGTCCGCAGCATGAACAGCACCATCGGCTCCTGAGGAGCTTTAGGGAACTGATAGGCGCCCAGGCTTACTGGAAAATCCAGCATGGTGAAGGAGTGGTAGCTTCCCGGCGAAATGATTTGGCGAACGCCCAATTTCTGGAATGCCATCCAATTGCGAATGGCCACGTGGGTGTAAATCAGCGGCTCCTTCACGCAGTAGTGCAGCGCTTCTTTTTGCTTCTCCGGCAATTCCCTACAGAGATACGGAATCATCATGTTGTAACAAGCGAGGATGCACGACTTGCCTTGGGCACTCTGCAGCTTTCCCTTGTGCACATACGCGACTTCCACTTGCTGCGCGGAGCCGCTGGCGCTACCCGGCCGCGCCCGCACTACCGTTGAATTCAGCCGGATTTTCACTGCCGAGGGCTCTTGATCCAGCCGGCTGTAATCGGCACGCACGCTGACCACATCCTCCATCGTGTGCCCGGGAATGCAAGCGGGAATCAGAGAACGGACCAGCAACCTCGCGATCGAGGCGTTGCCGTCGGGAAAGTGAAAAATGTAAGGTTCTTCTTTCTCCATTTCGTGGTCGCGCTCGAGGCCCAAGCCGTCGAATCCGGCATACTGATAGGCGCCGTAGTCGTCGGGGTTTCGATAGCAGGCCTCGGCCGAAATTGCGTCGATCCCCACCGCGAATAGATCATGGGTATAGGTTTGAAAAAACGGAAGCACGGCGGGATCGGCTTGGCAAATCTCGGTCAAGAAGTTCGCGTAACTGATCTTTTTCAAACGCGCATGTTTCTCCTCCCGCGACAGGCCCGGCAAATAATCCTTCTTCTCGGTGTACAGGCGCAGGATTTCCTTCCGCACTTTTTCCGGAAGCGGAGACTTGCGTAGAAACCGCTCCCAGGGAAGCGAGCCCAGGCCGCAGACCAGCCGATCCCGAGTGAAGGTCGGTTGGTCGAAAAAGCAAGCCGTGCCGAGATGGGAATAAAGTTTCTGGTCGTAGGCTTTATAAAAAATCTTGGTCTCAATTCCCAAGTCTCGGAGAACACTCTTGGCCACCTCGCTGTATTGCGACGGACTCTCCATCGACTGCGTTCCGCCGTTGCTCAACAGGAATCGGTTGCCCACGCGAAATTCATTTCGTCTGGCGTGTCCGCCAAAATCATCGTGGTTGTCGAGAATCAGGATGCGCGCGTTTTTGCCCGCCTGCTTGCGATAGAAATAGGCGGCCGCCAACCCGCTGATTCCCGCTCCCACCACGATCAAGTCGTAGGTTTCACCCGTGTCGACGGGAGTTCCGGCGTCCTCCCAGAACGTTCCGTCGCGCAGCGAATGGGCAACGTCATAGCAACCCGGCTGGCTGCCGCGCAACCCGGTCAACGCCGGGGGATAGAATCGAGCAGCCTTGCCGCGCGCATGCGCTGCACCGGCGGGTGGCTGGTCCTGCACAGGAGCAGCGAAGTCAGGCACGCCGCCCAGCCCCAATGCCCCGATGCTCACGGCGACACCGTTCAGAAAATCGCGCCGTGTGATGCGGCGGTTCATGCCCAACTCTCGATCGTGACTTTTGTCGCTCATTGGCTTTTATGGATGGATAAGTTCTACGAATTCAGCGCCCAGGCCTCGTCGGCGCAACGTTGCGCATGCTGAAAGGCGCCGGTGTAATTCTGCGCACCATTGAGTTCCGAATGGCCAATCATGATGCGTCCATAGCCTTTGGCCACCACCTCCCGCGGGCTGGGCTGACCCTTAACCCCGAAATAGAACCCGGGCGGCTGAATCACTCGTGCATGCCCCCAGCGATTCAGAACGATTCCGGCCAGGTCGCGCTTCGCATCAAAGCCCAACCCGTCGAACATATCTGTCATCTGGCGGCGAATCCTGCGCTCATAATCGGCGTAGGTCGTGGAAAGCAACCGCATTCTTCCCATCATGCCTTGCTGTGGAGCGCTGTATCCCGGCGTATACAGTCCCATATAGAAAGTCAGCAGCGTCGGTTTTTCCGGGTCCAGAGGCGGATGGTAATCGCCAATCACCATATCGCGCCGGATGTTTGCGCAATATCCGAACATGGTGCCATCGTCCATCCAGCGCACCGCCGGCGCGCCGAGTTTGTAAAGAAATCGCCAATTGGTCAGGGCCACGTTTGCAACCAGAGCGGGAGCATAAAAAAATTGTTCATACGCAGCCCGCAAATCCTCGGGCATGCCCAGCAGAATCCGCCTGTTAATCCATCCTCCCGAAGCCATGACCACAGCGCGCGCACGGGTGCGATAAACCTTGCCGCCGTGCTCATAGGTGACAACTACCGTGTCCTCTGCTCCACGGACCGCTTTTTCCTCCACCCGGATCACCGTCGAGCGCAGGCGAATTCGCGTGGATTGCTGCGCTTTATCGAGGGCCGCGAAATCAATGCGCCCGTTCATGATGCCGGCAAAACTGAAGTCGCCGGAAATCGAATCAGGGATTAAACCGCGGACCAGGTGCCGGCTCATGGTGGAGTTGCCGCCGGGAAACGACAGCGTACGCCTCGGCTGTTTCTGATAAGCGGTCACCAGGCTGTGGCCGACGCGCGCGGCAACCGCGTCCGCGCCCACGCCCCCAAGCAATCCCACCATGGGCTGCGAGAACTTCGTGACCTCGGGATCGTATCCTTTCACGACTTCGAGGT
>JASHRB010000633.1 GCA_030037575.1 Candidatus Sulfotelmatobacter sp.
TAGAAGTCGCTAGTGTTCCAAAAGTGTTCCAGAAGTCTATAGAATTGGTGAAAAAGGGGTTGCTTTTTGAGCGAAAGCAGAAACCCCGAATTGATGGAAGGCTATGAAAAATAGAGGGAAGGATAGAAGGAGCGAGATGGGTGGCCATGCCTGTCACGCATGAGGTCGCGGGTTCGAGTCCCGTCCTCCCCGCCAGCTTACCCAATTTGTTATATGCCCGGGCCGCAGCTTCATGGCGTATCTCCCTACCTCAGTTGATTCCTTTTGAGGAACCATGAACGTGATCTTCTCCCCGGAGGACCAGCTTTGCCTGCTGCTTGCTCGGGCGCGTTTTTCCGGCGACGATGCGAATGTGGCTGTGGAACGGCTGGCGGCCACGGCGAGCTGGGACGCACTGTTTGAGCGAGCTCGGTCCCATGGCCTGATTCCTCTCGTTTATCACCGGCTCCTGGCACTCGATTTTCCGAGCGTGCCCGCACAAGTTCGCAGGAAATTAACTGACACGTTTGGGATCAATGCCACTCGCAATGAGACGTTGACTCAGGAATTGGTTCGCATACTCACGCGTCTCGGTGAGGCTGGGATTCGAGTGATTCCCATCAAGGGAATCGCGCTTGCGGAATCGCTTTACGGGGACGTTGCGCTGCGCACCTGTGCGGACCTGGATACTCTGATTCATCCTCAAGACCTGTCGCAAGGTTTGCTCGTCCTTACATCAGCGGGATATAGGCATGCCTTCGCCACGCCGCCCTCTATTCGCTTGCTCGCACGCTACGGACGCGATTGCGCGCTGGTGCGTGAAGAGGGCCGATGGATTTACCCCCTGCAAGTGCATTGCGGGCTGATTTGGGGGGGGCCGGTTGAGCGCCGGCTCTTGGCCAGACTTTGGGGGAAGGCTTCTTCCAAACCATATCGCTCTGCACCTGCTTACGAATTGAGCCCGACCCATGAATTCCTTTACCTGGCCGTACACGCTGCGCGGCATGGTCTCTCATCTTTCAAGTGGATCGTCGATCTTGATTGGCTGATATCTCGAGGCAGGCTGAATTGGAACGAGGTGGCTGGCGAGACCCGGGCGCTCGGGTGGGAGCATCCAGTTGGTTTTGTTTTTTCGGCATGCGAAAGCTTGCTTGGTACTCAGATTCCCGAGCCGCTTGCCGAATTGTGCGCGCCAGCACGAGGAAAAGTTTGCAGATCGGAACCTGGATCGCTCGAAATTCTTCGCCAAACGATTTTTGCTATCAAGTTGCTACCCAACTTCATACAAAGAATGAATTTCATCGCCACACGGCTCTTTATCCCCACATCGGTGGATGCCGAGTTTGTGCGGCTTCCCTCCGCACTTTTCTTTCTATATTTTCTTTTGCGGCCGTGCCGCTTAATGCTCACTGTCTTGAAATGGCTGGTTGAGGCGGGGATGTCAAGACTTCGCGGGAAACCGCAACATTCTGCGACCCACTAATCTGCACCAATCGGGAGCCGAAGGGTAGTTGCCGTCCCGCCGCGGCTTGGGCGAGCATGTTGGCGGTGGGAATTCCCGTGCGGGCGTAAGATTTCTCGCAGTCCTGCCAGGACGGCCCGCGCATATTGCCTTCCATGTAGGCCAATCCCGGGCAGCGCGTGCACGTTCCGAGGTGCGCGCAGGATGAGCACATGGGCAAATCGCGCCCGCGAATGGCGCGAACCTCGTTCATTTGCGGCGAGTGTTTCCAAATTTCCAAAAATTTCTCTTTGCGCACGTTGCCGGTGGGCAAGGGAAACTGCACGCAGGGAAAAACATCACCGTAGGGAGAAATGTAACAGAAGGTGTGCCCGGCGCTGCACGGCAGGCCATCCAGAGTGCCGTTGTCCACGGCCGGAGGCGGAGCGCAAGCTTCCTCAACGTTCCCGACAATCTCCGCCGTGTGGAAGATTTGGCGCAAGTCCTCAGTGCCGATGCCGAGGCCGAGAATCGACCGTTCGCCGTCCATCATGGGCGTGACCGTGGGGTCGACCGTGTACTCGGCGCCCATCTCCCTGGCGAGGGCCACTACTCCCAGGTAATCCGCAAGGTTCTGGCGCATCAGCACGTTCGCCACGACGACTTTAATTCCACGCTTGCGAAGCAAGCGAATGCCCGCGAGTGATCGATCGAGCGAGCCGGGCAGCTTAGTGACGGCGTCGTGCACTTCCGGGCGATGGGAATAGATGCTGACCTGCACCGACTCAACGTTCAGGTCGCGCAGGCGGTCGGCCTCCTGCCGGCGAATCATGAAGGCGTTGGTCTTCACCTTGACGCAGAACGTCAACGATCGCGCATATTCCAGAAGGCGGAAAAAATCTCGTCGCATCAAGACTTCGCCACCGCTGAAGCAGAGGAAGAAAACTCCTGCCTCAGCCAGTTGATCAAGCACGCTCTTGATTTCCGCAGTCGTGAGCTCGCCGTGGTCGTTGTGGTCAAGGTAACAGTGAACGCAGCGCTCGTTGCAGCGATAGGTTAGGTCAAATTGCACGCTCAGAGGGACGCCGGCCTGC
>JASHRB010000634.1 GCA_030037575.1 Candidatus Sulfotelmatobacter sp.
TGCTTGCGCTACAGGGAGCGGCTGCGAGAACTCTGTGACAACGGCAGAGGCTATCCTTTTCGGACAGCGCGAGTCGTGAGTCGAACGTGACATCGGGAGGGAATCCCACTTTCTTGCGCATCCACTGCGGGAGTTCCGCTGACGAATACATCTCCTCCAAAAGCAGAAGACTGAGGTCACGCTCTCGAACTTTGCTCGCTTCAAGCTGAATTTTCATCGTGGGGGAGAGCGTAACACGTCGAGCGAGCAGCAGGGTAAGGGAGAAAAACAACATGGCAAACGACAAAGAAACATTCGAGAAGCAAGCTCAAGAACTCCTGGACTTTGCTATCGCAGGGAATCGCATCGTAAAGGCACGCAATGCCGCTCGCCCATATCGCATGTTGGCTGAAGCGTATTACATCGCAGCGCTTAACAGCATGGACGATTGGAAAATACAGCTTGGACCCTGCGACGATGTGGTGCATGCTGGTGAGTGTTGCTGGCAGACGAAGACGATCACTCTTGACCCGCGCCATCTGACTTCTGATGACCGCGCCCACGAGATTGTGCTGCATGAACTGGCGCATGCTCTCCAGATCGTCCATCACGGAACAGCCCACAATGCTGTCTTGGAAGAACTGAAGCGCCAGCACCCTCGTTTACTTTCTGAACAGGCGGAGCGGAGCAAATCGCAATAGAGGCAGGGTCAATGAGTGTAATCGGGATGTTACGCCAACCGAGCAGAAACCACGGCTAACTAGCGGCACCTTATGTCCTTCACGACCTGGCGAAGAAGGACGTAAGAGGCTACACCATCAGGTAGGTTAATGCCCCACGAACTGATAGGGCTCTGGCCATTCGTATGGAAACAGTTCGGCGGCGTCTTTTGGGGAAAGTTTAGCACCAGCGACTTCGGCGGCGTGTGCGAGGACGGAATCTTTGTTATTGGCAATGTCATCGGCCGTGGGCAGGGCCAGTTCGTCGGGAATTACCCCGATATGCTCAAGGCTTCTGCCATCCGACATAATGAGGTTTGCTACCGAAACGGAAACGCCGAAAACGGTGTCCACAGAATGATGAAAATACCTTTCCGATTCCATCACCATGCCGAGAGTACGGTCACCCATGATGATTCCGCGTTTTTCCAGTTGCACGATACGGGCGAACATCTCAGCGGTGGATCTGGTCCCGCTGTCCACCAAAACAGTCAGCTTACCGGAAAAAGCATGGCGGTCCGATTTAGCGTGTAGAGGTTTCGTGCCGTCTCGTGACACTGCATCCGCCATGTTTACGTCGTGATCGAAGAACCTACTTACCAGCAGACTCAGCGAATCCAAGCTCCCACCAGGATTGCCCCGCAAATCGAGGATGACCGACTTGTGCTTCCGAGCGTCGCCGAGCACTTTATCCCACTCGTCCTCGCCGAACTGGAATAAGGGAATCTTTGCAACCAGCACATCGCCATCGAGCGCAATGACTCGCGGGCGAAAGCGGTCGTAGGCCCGTTCCGTGGCCATCCGCCAGTCGCCGGTCGACGGATGGCCCAACTCACCCGGAAACATCTTCGGAAGGATTTCGAGATGTCGCTCCTCTCCCGCGATTGACCGCACGGTCATGGCGACCTTGCTCTGGGGGCGAAGAGCATTCAAGATATAGTCAATGCGGACAATGTTTGTACGCGCAGGTTTGTAGTCGTTAATGGAGAGAACCTCGTCTCCGGGATGAATCTTGATCGCGGCGTCGGTTTCGGGCCGAACGTGGGTCACGAAACATTGTTCGCCAATGGTCTGGATCCGCCAGCCGTAATCAAGGCCGAAAGAACGCGGCGGCGGGATGAAGAAGGTGTGAGAATCGTTCAGGCTGTCGAGCATGGCCGCGATATCGGCGAATGCTAGATTCCTTGAGGTGGCGACTTCGATTTTCTTCCTCGTCTCAGCCAGCTTGGCATTCCAATCGACACCGTCGAGTTTGGGATCGTAATAATGCTTCGCGACCTTGTCTGCTACTTCTTCCAAGATCAGTTCTGCCTGCTCTCGTTTAAAGCTGAGGTCTTGCGCGGCAGCGTTCGAGAGTGCCCATCCGGCAAATATGGCTGCTATTGCGATTTGGCGACAAATAAAGCTGGCGGCCACGGGATAATGCTCCTGAAGGCGTCAATCGAATCCTGGCCCTGGGTCGCCATCCCGGATCGCCAACCCCAAAACCATCGCGCGGAGCAAGAATGCCGACGCGATTCCAGCAACTACGCGATTCATGGCAAGCACTCTACACTGATTTCCAGAGCAGTTCCAGACCTAACTGTTGTAAACAGGCGATTACACTCAAAACCCCCTGTGCGGCGGTGATTCACCAACTGAACGAGATCGAGGTAGGGACAAACCGGGAGCGGAGCAAAGCAAAAACACAAGACAAGCCCTCACACCAAGATCACTTGGAAGAACCCCAAAACAATACTCAAACCCTGCAATAAAGCGCTCAAACCTGCCGGTTCCTGCCAGCCCTAGCGATGGAAACAAAGCGCTCTCAACTCAGTGACATACAGCTTGGACGACCATCTGTTGGGCAGTCAACGAAGTTCTGGCAACTGATTTACTTTCAGTCACCTGGATACGCCCGGTCAATTATTAATTTTCAGGTGCCTGGGGAGCGCATCACGCGCAGACACGGGCGATTCAGGCCCCGAGAGTTTCCGATTGTTTCCCGTCGCCCCTTCTCTCATTCCAGTGCTGTTCCCCATCGCAAGCCGCTCAGCGCTGCTGACTTTAGCCGCATTCCCTACGGCATCTGCCAAGCACCGTCTTGACACTCGGAGCGTGTCACAGGCCAGCCAATACATCAGAAGGGGCAGTTTATGAAGCGCATTTACGTCAACGTGACTGATGAGCAGCACGCTGGTCTGAAAGAGCAAGCTAAGCGACTCGGCAGCACCGTCTCGGAAGAGATACGGCGTGCCGTGCATCTTGGGCTGGCTGCTACAAAGTCATGGAAAGCCACTAAACCTGATGGCACCCCGGTGATCGTCCAGCCAGACGGAACTGGTGGATTCGCTTTTTATCCAGATCCGGAGGCAGAAAATGCCAATGCCTCGTAAGAGTTTGGAAGATCACGCGCTCGCTCACACAAAGGTCGGCTATGTATTGCCGGATTCTTTCTGACCGGGACGAGACGCTGTTTCATGTTGTCGCCGAAGACGACCGACCCGCCCGTGAGTCTTGGACAGTGCGCGATCAGCTCGCGGAATGCATGTGCCGCTAATTGGAACCGATACGGATTAGTGGCGTCCGCGAAAACCCGAAGGCCCCCGGCATAGATATCGGCAATCGAAGTGCTGCGGCGGCCGAGGTGTTCGAGAAGCACGCGTTGTTCTTGCCGAAGAAACATACTGGAAGTCTGGCATGACCGTTCGTACGAGAAGAAAATCTTAATCCGGTCAGATGGGTCATGCTTGCGCTTCGGGGGCGTCCAAGTTGATCGGCTTCTCTACGGTCAAAACTCCGCGCAGTGTCGGTCTGTTCCGCAGCAACAGCAAAGCCATTGCCGTGCTTGTGTATGGTTCCAACTCGGTCAATCTTGCAAGGAACAAACCCCGCTGCGAGTCAATGCCAAACACATGCTTCTGGCCGAGCAAGTTCGTCAGGGAGGATGCATCGGCATCAAGAACCTCAAACGTGATCTGCGCTCCGCGGCGCATATCGAGGTCGGAAGTCAGGTAGATCGGGTTCGCCGCACCTATTGGCATGCCTTCTTCATCCAAGATCGTCAAAACAGACATAATGTGGTTGATTATAAAGGGAGCAATCGTCGGAAAGTAAACAGGCCGGTAGCGCCAAACCTGTCACAGGTCGATATTCTCAATTTAATTGCAAATGATCGGGGTGAATCCCTGCTAAGTTGTTGGTAGCGCTACCGGGAATCGAACCCGGGTTTGAAGATTGAGAATCTTCCGTCCTAACCCCTAGACGATAGCGCCATCAAGGACTTACGTGACGTTCGATGAGCAACTTTCACCAA
>JASHRB010000635.1 GCA_030037575.1 Candidatus Sulfotelmatobacter sp.
GCGCTCACAATTGCTTGTATTCCCGACCCGCACAACCGGTTGACGGTCAGCGCCGGAGTCTCAATCGGCAGCCCCGCGCGCAAACCCACGTGCCGCGCGCCATACAGCGCATCGCCGGAAGTCTGCTGCGCGTTGCCGAATACCGCGTGATCGAACTCCTTTGCCTCGATGCCAGCACGTTCCATCGCGCCCTGGGCAGCAATTGCGCCCAACTCCTGCGCCGTAAAATCTTTCAGTTTGCCGCAATAGCGGCCAAAGGGCGTGCGGGCCCCGCTGACAATCGCAATATCACCCGGCTTCAACATGATTTTCCTGACGGACCACGCTCAGAGCGGATCAAAAGTGACAATCAGACTGGTTAGTGTAGCAGCGCGCGAGGAGATTTGCCCACCGCAGCGACCAAAGACAGAGCCGGCTCCGGTCACGAGTTGCGCTGCATGCGCCAAGCGCAGAACATCGCGCACGGATGGGTGATCAATACGCTGGGAGAGTGCCACTGCGGCGTAAGGTGTATACACGCCGGCTTACCTCGGTCAGGTGGGCGTGATTGGCCAAGAACTAATGGCCGTCCAGAGACTTGCCGCTGAGGGCGTCCCCGCCGAAATACACAGCGGCGAGCCAACATACGGCGGAGTTTACTATCCCATCGAAAAGCCGGCGACGCACCAAGGTCTGCAACCATATGCGGTCTTCCAGCCCTTTCAACTTATGCCACCGCTCCCGCGGCCAGCGCCGCGCCAAGCGCCACGACTTTTCCAGCGCCTTGCGCGAGCGCGGCTTCGAGCGCCTGTTCGGCGCGGTTGATGACTTCCGTGACAATATCGGCGGGATCGAAGCTCTCGCGCACCACCGCTTCCGCCACGCCTGCCGAGAAGGCCAGGGTTTGCCCTTTATCCGATCCATCCTTGGCGGGTAGCTGCACTCCGGCAATAATCTTGCGCAGTTTTTCCAGCGCGAGCAGCGCTTCTTTCTCGGCCGTTTCTCCGAGGATGATGGCCATGGTCGCGGCGTCGTAGCGGAAAGCCAAATCATTCGTGCGAATGTTAGCCGCAATCTGTTGGCCGATTTTTTCCATCGTGGCTTCGATGGCGGCTTCGCCATGTTCCTTAACCAGCACCGCGCCACGCGCGAATCGCAGAAGCAAGATTGAAAGCGCGGCCGAATTCTGTGCGGCGCGTTTGCTCTCGGCCAGCAACAAATCAAGATAGGAACTGCGCTTGAGCAATCCTGACTTTTCCTCGGTGACAGAGAGATTTTTCACCAGCCGGCGCAAACCGGCGTTATTCAGCGCGATCACCATCTGGTCGGCCAGCGTCTTCAGCACCACGGCATCGGTCTGCGGCCAGACTTTGGGCTTGTTGTGGACAAGTGCGAGCACGCCCACCGAATCTTCGCCGTTGCTCAAGGGCAAAGCCAGCACCGATGAAGCTCCCAGTTCGTTCCCTGCCTTGCTTACCTTTTGCAATTCTGTTGCTTTTTGCGCGTCGTTGATGATCAGAGGCTCGTCTGAAACCGCATCCTGCAATGCGATCATGAATTCCTTGAGCGCTCCCGCGTCACCCTGCTTCACTCCTTTCCCGCAAAATTCCTGCACTGCGGTCGGGGCGGAAGCGCGCGTCCGCATCATGGCCACGCAACGCGAGGTGTTCCAGTGCGCACCGATTTCGTTGACTGCCGTGGTCAGCACGGCCTGCGCCGTTCCCTGGTGATAGAGTTTGCGCGTGATTTCCGCCACGCGAGTCACATTGCGCATTTCCGCCGCCGCATCCGGGGCGGGCATCGCCGGCGCCGCCGGGGCCGATTCCGGAACTGAAGTTCCTCCGGCCAGGGGCGAAGAGGAAGAATAGGTTGGCGTCATTCCTGCCGACATGTAGAGGCGCTGCAAATCTTCGTTGCGCTCTTCCTCACGGGGAAATAATTCCTGAATTCGTTGCAACCGTTCGATCGCTTTGTTGCGCATTCCGTATTGCACAAGAATTTCCGCCTGCAGCATCAAATCCTGCAAGGTGGAGGCGCCCAGCGTGGCTTCGTGCTCAATCTGTTTTTGCGCCGCGCTGGGTGCGGTCGAGGTAAACCGTGAAGAAATCTCCTTGAACTTATTCTCGTCAATTTTCCCCTTCAACATCTCCAGCCGTTTCCCATGGCCGGAGTCATAGGGATCGACTTCCGCCGCGCGATCCAGGCATTCACCCGCCTTGGCAAAGTTCCCGGTGCTGCAATAGACATCAAAGAGCTTCAGCAGGGTCTGGCAGTAATCGGCTTCGCGATTGGCGCCGTTGAACAGCTCGCTCATGAATTCGAGCATACCAGATGACCCGCGCCGCTTGGCCAGCAGGTCCTGCATCGCCGCGAGGAACTGGCGACGCTCCCCACGTTTGCCTTGAAATTGACCCAGTTTGCGCGCCAAAGCCACGGCGGTGTCGTCCTGATCTGAATCCATCAACTGACCGACAAGAGTTGTTACCTGCAACAACCGGCCTGGATTTTGTTCGAACAGCTGCCAGATAAGCGGCTCGGCTTCGGCGTAGCGGCCTGCGGCGAGCAATGCCTCGGAATACACCTCGCGTAGTTCTTGCGAATTTTTTCCCGCGGCCACCTGCGCTTCGAGAATGAAAATCGCCGCGCCCACTTGCCCCTGGGCGAGCAGGCCTTTGCCGTAGGCGAGCGCTATCTGTTCATCGGAGGAATCTTCCTGGTACGCGCGTTCGTACCACTGTGACGGATCTCCGCCGCTCTCGGCCGTGAGCATCGCCACCCGTTTGAAGCCTTCTGCCGCCGCTTTGTTTTCCCCGAGTTCGGAGCAGAGTTCGGCAACGCGCTGGAAGTTGGCCTGAATCGGCTCAAGTTCCACGATGCGGCCGAGCACCTGCAGGGCACCTTTCTTATCGTTCCACTTGGCCAGGTCAGCCAGGGCGGATTCGTAGGTTCCAACAGCGAGCTTTTTGTTCGACCCTTCCAACAACTGTCCAAAGCGGAATTTCTGCTCCCAGGTCGGATTGCCGTGACGCGCCAGCTTCTTGTAGGTAAGGCTCGCCTTGGTGGCGTCTCCGCCTTGCACCTGCCGCTCGAACAAATCGCCGAGTAACTGCACAGCGTCGCGGGCGCGATTCTGCGACAGGCACAGATCCGCCGCAAGTTGGCGTACCGTATCGTTTTCCGGGTCATCGCCCAGCACCGACAGATATTCTTCCAGCGCTTCAGCAGCCTTGCCCTTTTGCAGCAGCTTTTCCGCGCGCTCGGTACGCTTGGCTACTTCCGCTCGGTCGATGCGCTTTGTGAGGTCAGACATGGGCGGCTTGGGGACAGAGTGCTGCTGCCATCGATTCTAGGAGCCCGCTTCCGACCCCAGCAATCGCTAAGGGCGAACGCTGATTACGAAAGTCATCGCACCACGATCTCAGTCTTCTATGCGCTTGCTACCAGGCCAACTTCGAGCCGCTCGGACCATGGCTCTCCCCATGGTGAACCCCGGGGAGGGGCTGCTCTTCTGCAACAATCACCACCTGGGGCGCCTGGTCCTGCCAGCCACAACCGCCGGCTCCCTGGAAACAACTTGCAGATTCCTGCTATCGTGCCGCATGCCCGTATCTGCTTCCTCTCGACCGGCGATCCTCGCACTGTCGGAAGAGCGCGGCCTGCACCATCAGCTCACGGTCGGCCAGATGACCATGGTGGCCGTCGGCGGCTCGATTGGCACCGGGCTTCTTCTGGGCTCGGCTGGGGCGCTCGAAATGGCTGGGCCGGGCGTGATCATCAGCTACGTTCTTGCGGCCTTCATTGCGTATACGGTTGCGATGGCGCTGGGCGAACTCGCGAGCACTCACCCGGCTGCGGGATCTTTCGGCGTTTACGGCGAACTTTATCTGGGCGAGTATTGGGGATTTCTGTGCCGCGCAGCCTATTGGGCCGCTATCGCGTTTTCCATAGGAGCCGAGCTGACGGCTTCCGCGACCTACATGGCCTACTGGCTTCCCATCGTGCCTGGGGAAGTTTGGGTCGTGGTTTTTTCCGCTCTGCTCGTGCTCGTGAACCTTAGAGATGTGGGCAAGTTCGGTCGCTTCGAGTTCTGGTTTTCCATGATCAAGCTGGCGACCATCGTTGCCTTCATTTTGGCCGGTGCCGCCTTGCTTTTGGCGGGCCGTGTGCCTCCGCAATACACAGCGCAAGGCGGATTTCTGGCCAAAGGTTCGCTGGCCCCGCTTTGGGCAGTTTTCTGGGCGATTTATGCCTTCGGCGGAGTGGAGATGCTGGCGGTTACAACCGGAGAGTCCCAGTCCGCCAACGATATCCCTCGCGCCGCACGGCTCACCATTTTGATGCTTGCGGGAATTTATCTTGGAGCCATCGTGGTTCTGGTGGGGGTGATGCCATGGAACCACGCTGGCGTCCGCGAGAGTCCTTTTGTTTCGGTGTTGCGTCTCGCCAAGGTTCCTGCGGCCGCTTACTTCATGAACTTCGTCGTCCTCACGGCCGCTCTTTCGGGAGCGAATGCCAAACTTTACGTGGCTTCTCGCCTACTTTTTTCAATGGGACGCAGCGGGTGGGCACCGGCAAGGCTGGGAAAGTTGAACGCTTCAGGCTCGCCGCGTCTCGCTTTGTTGGTTTCTTCTTACGGAATTGCGAGCGCCCTGCTGATCGAGAGGTGGGCAGCGCAAGAAGCCTTCGTTTACATCATGGGCGCGGCATTTTCAGGACTCATTTTCTCGTGGATTATTTCTCTGGCGGCGCATGTGCGCTTTCGCCGGCAGCTGAGCCGGGAACAAATCGCGGCTTTGCCCTTGCGTTCTCCCCTGGGAGCGTGGGGATCGATCGTCGGGTTCGTGCTCGTCTCCGCCGCGGTCATTCAGACTCTGCGCGCCTCGCGCGTGAATGAGATCGGCGGGCTGGTTTTCTTGGTGGGACTCACCCTTGCTTACTTCATCCTGAAAAGAGAAAGAGAGCATTCCCGGGCAGAAATCGAGGCTGGGCAGCATCCGCATCATCTCCGGCAATGAACTTCGAACCATTCGATGATTTCCAAATTACCAACGTACGCCCTTTTGCTCTTTTTCTGCTGCCGCGGCCGGCGCGGCCTCGCTAGCCTCGAAGGGGGTGGTTACAGAACGCCGGCCGACGGGCGGGATCCTTGATTCCCATTGAACTCATCTGCAGCACGTTCGTTTTCTCGTCCCTGCTCCTTGGCTCCTCCGACTCGCGGCCGATTGCCTGGTGCATCGTCGGAGCATTCGCCGGTCTCTTCATTTTCTACAAAGGCTTTTTGCTGCTACAGGAGCGGCATCTCATCTTCAACACGCCCGCTTCAAAAATTCGTAGCGCGTCGCTGGGAATGGTCGAACTCACCGGTCTCGCCGCCGGCCCCTATACCGTGGTTGCGCCGATTGCCGGTCGCGCCTGTTACTACTACCGCACGGAAGCTTGGGAGTGGAAACAGAGCGGGCGCAATAAAACCTGGGTAAAAGTTGCCGCTGAGTGCATGCACGTACCGTTTTTCCTGGATGACAACACCGGCAAGGTCATGGTCGATCCGCGCGGCGCCGAACTTGACTTGCATCGCGACTTCCAGCAGGAATTCTGTGACGGATTTTTCACCACCAAGCAAGAAGCGCTCCCCCATGTACACAGTTTTCTTCTGCGGCATGGAGTCAGCACCCGCAACAAAATGAAAGTTGAAGAGTTCTGCATTAAGCCAAAGAATGCAATGTTTGTACTGGGAACTCTTGAGGAAAATCCGGGAATCGTACTCACATCTCAGCCGATTCAGGATCTCGAATTCTCGACGCACACGATTGGACTGTCTTTTTCGTTGGGCGGTTCGCAATCGTCTTTCCCCGGAAGCAGCCTCGGCTTGGGCAACTCGATCACGGGGTTTGGCTTGAGCGGAAAATCCAGCGCCAGATCGGAAGACCGGCGTCAGCTCGAAGCGCTCTCGAACAATTCTCCCCCAGCGAAGCTCGCGCGACCTCCAGCCGCTTCATTCGCCGGCAACGCACCGGGGGGCAAAATCGGATCAGGTCATTCCGCTTTCGCCCACGTCTGGCCCGGGTGCGGCAGAGGAGATGACTCAGCCGCAAAAAATTGCGGCTGCACTGATGAAAGCTGGAATCGCCCATCCCGCCACCTGGGCGGCGGCCGGTGGAACGCTCTCAGCAACCGCGGTCGGCGGGCCAACCGCTTGCGCGCCCCAAAATCCCGCGGACACCAGCGCGCGGCCATCGACCGTTTTTGATCAGTTCGACCAGCATCCGCGGGTGGTACTCATGAAAGGCAAGAACAACCCCACCTTCCTCATATCCTGGCGAAGCCGACTCGAGCTTGCCCGCTCGCTCGGCTGGAAGTGCACGCTCATGATCTGGGGCGGTCCGGCATTGACCCTGCTCTGCCTCTACGGACTGCACAGCATGACGCATTGGTTCTAGCCGGCGCGCGCCAGCACCAGCCTTCTAATCATTGCCTCCGCACCCGGCGCTGGCCCCAACTGTTCGGTTTAGTACAATGAGCGCGTGAGCAATGCCGTTCGCATCGGAATCCTCGGCGACTTCA
>JASHRB010000636.1 GCA_030037575.1 Candidatus Sulfotelmatobacter sp.
GCCGCGGGAGGAGACTACCATTCGCAGCTTGAGAATTATGGTGCCGTGATTCGAGAGCTGCATCACAGCCGCGTCAGCTCCGACAATATGCTCGGATGGTGGAGTTGGACGGCCTTCTACACCAAGATCACGGAAGGCACTGCGCTCACCAACGCGCAATGGTTAGCCGAGCATCTGAAGGCTCTGGGTTACGACTACTTTCATTTCGACCTGGGTTACGGTTACGCTCGCGGTGAATACATAACACCCAATGCCTCTCAATTTCCCCGGGGAATGTGGGATATAACTCACCGCATTTCCCGCCTGGGATTGAAGGTCGGCGTTTGGACAGCTCCCTTTGAAGTGGGCGAGCGGGCCTGGGTCTACGAGCACCACAAAGATTGGCTGGTGCACAACCCGCATGGCGATCCGATCCCGATTGGCGATGCCGAGGAAGTGCCGGGCGAACGTCTGTTCGTCTTAGACGTAACTCACCCTGACGCGCAGGAATATCTTCGTCAGACTTATAGAACGCTAGTTCGGGAATGGGGTGCGCGTTACATCAAGCTCGACTTCATGGACAATACGGCGATCGAAGCTTATTACCATCGCCCGAACACCACAGCGCTGGAAGCGCAGCGAATCGGACTGGAGATTATCCGCCAGGCCGTCGGCCAAGACGTTCTCCTCGATAAAGATGGGAGTCCCATGTTGAACCCGGTGGGTTTGGTGGATGAGGGCCGGATATCTCAGGATACGGGTCATACCTTTCTCCGCAGCAAGGAAGCTGCGCCGGGCATCGCTGCGCGTTATTACATGCATCGCAACTTTTTCATCACGGACCCTGATGCCTTCACCGTTTCGCAGCAACTTCTCGAGGAGCGAACCATTCAATCTCCGGCCACATTAAATGAGGCCGAGGTGTCGATTGCAGTAGCCGCCGTTTCTGGAGGAATGTTCGAAATTGGCGACGACCTCCCGACCCTCGGGCGCGACCCGGCACGTGTGGCGTTGGTCGAGAATTCTGATTTATTGGCCATGGTAAAACTGGAGCAGGCTGCCCTGCCTGTGGATCTCTTGAGCTACGCGGATCAAGATGAGCAACCGAGCGTCTTCCTGTTACGCGAAGACCAGCGGCAGTCCATGTTGGCGGTGTTCAACTGGACGGAGAGGCCGAGTTCCCACGCTTTCACGCTTTCCGACTTGAAGCTCACGGCAGGGCATTCGTACAAGCTCGTTGACTCGTTCGTGCCACATCAGCCCTTGGCCATGGACGGCGAAACGCTCCGCCTGGACAATCAACCCCCACACTCCGTCAAGCTGGTCAAAATCATTGACACTTCAATCCCGGCGGCCGCGCCTTCGATTGCCTTCCAGGTCCCAACCCAAGCGAAAATTGGCGAAGAAATTGCATTTTCTAGCATCGCGTCTAAATACGGCGTTCCTGCACTGGCCTATCATTGGGATTTCGGCGATGGCGTCATCGCCCAGGGCGCAATCCTTACTCATGCTTACACGGCCGCCGGAAATTACACAGTGCGGTTCACCGCCGAGGGCCTTGACGGCAAATCCGCAGAGCAGACCTTCTCGATCGCCGTCAACCAATCAGTGATTCTTCCGCCTCCTCGGCGTTACTCCGAACCACTTGAATAGCTTTGAGCATGCATTGGTCCTCACAGACCGAAGTGTTGTTTACATGATGTCTCTTACCGTGAACACCGCGTTGACGTTTCGGTGGCCGACGAGTAGCTGAAGCGCCTGCAGATAAGCATCTTGTTCTTCGGAACTCGCAAGATCACGGCGCAATGCGTCATGCTTGATGGCGTAGCGCTGCATATCCTCCGCAATTCGTTCCATCACCGCCGCTTCCCGGTTCAGCAGGAACTCGCGGACCGACCGGCGGTTTGTGCGACGTAACACCAGCTGCAAGTGAGGAAGGCACAATGCAGAAAGCGCAACTTTATCGAACTCGGTGGTCTGACTCGTCCTACTCGTGATCGAAGCAACCGCTTGGTCCTCGGCATTCCAGCGAACGTCGCAGGCGCGGCAATGTGATTCAAGGAGCGGAGCCGAGAAGCTGTTTGCTTCGCTCACGCCATTCGTCGCCAGGTGACGGAGTTTTTCGGCGACTCGGTTCAGGAGAGCGGGGTACGCCGTGCACACCCCGCGGGGAGAGGCAATCTGCTCGTAGTGCCAAGTGTGCAAAGGGCAAAACCCCCCGTCCCGTGAATGTTGCTGCTGAGTTCCAGTTTGGGTGCTGAGATCGTATTGGTAGCCTGCCATAAACTTTATGGTTCTTGCCATAACCACTTTGCAGACTTCGCAAGTGGTGACCTTTTCAAAGCGGGCCATCGCACCGTCGACCGCGGAGAATGGAATTTCATTCCGCCCGGAACCCTCGGTCGTTTGCGGATCTATCTGTTGCTCTAACGCATGAACCTTCGCCATCAACAGCTCGCCCACCGCAGTTGGCAGGGAGCGTGCTTCGCCGCCGGTTCGAGCACACATCGCGAGCAAGAACATCTGCGCACGGTCGGCGGTCAACAGTTGCACCAGCGCGTTTTCAAACTCCACCAGCCCGCTCTCCTGCAATTGTCCCGCATCTCCCGATTGCTTCGCGGCTAAACCATCTCGGGCAGAGACGGAAAATACTGTGAAGGCCTTATCTCCAACCACTTCGCGAACCACTTTCTGCACGTATTGGACGATTTCCGCTTGCTGTTCTCTGGCCACCGTGTCCTGCTTGTTGATCAGGACAAAAACGGCCCGGACCGACGGTGCGGCATAGTGCAGAAATCGCACCTCATCTTCCGAGAGCGGACTCTCATAGCTAGTGACTAGAATCAGAATGTCGATTTCAGGAATGAACTTCTCTGTGGTTTTGCTGTTCTCGAAAATCGCCGATCCAAGGCCGGGAGTATCGACGAAGAAGAAGCCCCGACGAAGGATCTCGGCCGGCAGTTGGATCTCCGCCGATTGGATCCGCTTGCTGTTGCCGGGATTTCCCTTTTCCGTGACGTAGTCAGACAGTTGCTGGAGGGTGGCCTCTCCCCGCAGCCTGGTCCCCTCGTAGTTGAGCAACACCGTTTCGCTACTACCGTAACGAACGTAGGTGATGACGGAAGTGAGTGGCACCATGCCAGTCGGCAGGCGGTCCATTCCCAGCACGGCATTCATCAGCGAAGATTTACCTCGGCTAAATCGACCCGCAACCACGACCGTGAAACGATCTTCCGCCAAACGAGTCAACAGAGCACGCCAGGGTTGTTCGGCGTGATATCGTTTATTTGAATCTTTTTCCCGCTCACTGGCGGCGAGCTGTCCAGAACGGATCACCTCGGCCAGTTCGAATTTAACCTGCTCGTAGGTTTTCAAGTCCATCGCTTAAAGCTCCCGTGGGCTGCCGATCCGCCAGGCTCTGGCTCGCCATTCGAGCAGCGATCGCATTCAACTTTAAGCAGGTAGCCCGGTAACAGACATGACTCCGCAACAGGATTTCCCTGCCAGGAGTCATCATCTGTCCGGGTACAAAATTAGGACAGCGGTTAGGGGCGAACTCCTTCACCCATCAGGCCCTGGATCACCTCTTTTTTAGGATGCTGCCGTGCGAAACAAGATTCATTTCTTCCGGAGCTGGTTCTAACTCACCGTTGAACGCGTGCACCGCGCGGCTCCAAACATCTTTAACGGGCAAAATGGCCAGAAGCAAATCCAGCGTTGAGCGCGGAGCAGTCCGCCAGCAATTCCCGACCTCGGACGTGTGTCAAAGCGCGGTCACTTGCCACTGGTGAGCCCAGTCGCTAAGATTCGAAACCAGAATTCGTCTCGCCCTGTCAAAATCTCGCTCCACGCGTTCCACAACCTGACGATCGCGCTCGACTGTGCCCGCGTAGAGTTCTTCGAGTACCACGGCACTGCGCCGGAGGGGCGCATCCGTAGTGACCCGGCGCAGCGCCAAGGCCGCTTCGTCCCTCGACGCAGTGCGGAAAATGTAAATGGAAGAGTCGAACAGGGCGGGCTGCAGCTAACCACCCAGCGTGCCGTATACGTCCTTGATGTCAATTCCGCTCTTGAGGAAACGCTCAGCGGCCTGGAGAACCAATCGGTTGCTCTGGCGTTCGGCAATCACCAGATCCAACGCCCGCTCGATGGCCTCAGTTTCGGTTTTGCCCGCAAAGCCTTTGGGCGCGCTTGATTTTAGCGGCATCCAACTGAAAGTGCTTGTGCGAGCGATGGCTTGCTGTGGCTATGGAAGTGCCCCTTTCGCGATGAGACGAGGATAGCGCCTAATGTACACCCATACCACCTTCATGTACATGCTTGGAACAGGTCGAAGAGCCCACTGCTTTTTCTTAATTTCTTAATGGGACCATGCAGTGCGTTTTCACCCCAGCCGTGGGGGCCAAAGGGTGATCGACAAATCACGCTTCTCTGTGCTCCAAGAAAAAAGACTGCATTTCACGGTCGGCTTGGTCCAACCGAGGACAAGCCGCCGCGCGGAGCCATTCTGCGGACGGCGGCTTGACCCCATCAATGCCGCACAGGGCGAATGCTAGGATGCTCTTCGAGATTCCCAGAAACTGGTTCTGACCATTTGGTCAAGTTTTCGGTAGAGGGTTGTGATCTTCTCCGAACGGGCGTGATACTCCCCCAGATCGGAGGAAGTTAGAGAGGTTGGTTGCCGCAAGGTTGCGATCTGCCGATCGACCAGTTGACGGACCTCACGTTTGATGGCGGAGGCTGGATGCGTCATCATGCGAATTCCTCCAACCGGATTCTAGCGCGCGGCCTGGCGTTTGCCCACCCCAATCTGTGCAAATTTGGTTGGTTCTCGCCAACCCAGTATCCCTGCTACCACTCTTTCATTCTTTCATTCGCTACATCCTGCCGGTTCCGTGCTCGCCAAAAAGCGGCTCGCACGGGGTTGACGCTACGACACGCCACCCCTGCCAGGGTGCTGTGCAGCAACTTGGGGTTGCTGCAGGGTTATCATTGAAAAGACTGACGTTGCGGAATTCCCGTAGCTCTACAGCTACTTGGGCTTCCGCACGCTCACTTGCTAAAAGGACAGCACTGAGCAACCGGGCGGGGGCTGGCGTGATGCTTCGATTCGGAAAAATCAGCGGCCTTGGGAAATCGATGATCCATTTTTCCCGCCTGGAATATAAGGAGCGCGGGAACCGACTCAAGGCTCTGCGCTTCGCTCCGATGAACGCGCAAAAGACACGCGACCTTGACTCGCCTCTCTCTGCGCTCCTGTCGTGCTTCCAATTAGGAAAAAAGCGAGGAGAAAAATGAACTTGTCCGGTCTATGTCCGGTGCTTGTTCGGTCCCTGTCCGGTATCGTTAGATGCGTTCAGCGATAGGCTTCGCGGCGGTGTTTGACTGCTGTGATGCGGATGCTGTTGCCGTGGTCATGAAAGCGGACGCGGTAGTCGCCGATCCGCAGCCGGAACTCCGGCGGTTCGATGTCCCGGAGGCGCTTAACGTCTCCCTCGCCCGTGTCCAGGTAGCGGGCCAGCGCGCGGAGAATACGGAGAGCGGTGGGCTGATCGATGGAGCGGAGTTGAGACTTGGCCTGATCGTTCTAGATAACGTGCTTGCCCACGCTCAGCGGTCCGCCTTGTGGGGGTCGAGCGGTGTGCGGCCCATGCGCTCAAAATCTTCGAGGGTAAGGCCAAACTCGGCCAACACCTGCTCGTGAGGAATACCCTCGCCACGGTCGAGAGAGGCGCGTGCGGCGGCGATCTCGCGAGCTTCTTCCTCCGAGACGGGCTCATCATCCACTGGGGCGTTGGCGAGACTGCGAGCCACGGGATCAGTCATCACTTCGAGCAGATGAACGACTGCGGAAATTTGGCTCGGAGCCAGCCGCTCGATCAGATCATGGGCCTGCTGTTTTTCGTTCGCGGGTGCCATCGGCGATAGTTTACCAGCGTTAGGCCCTCTGTTGCTGGATGAAAGGGAGATAACAGGACGGCATTATCCGGCTCCCTCGGTGAAGCGCACGTACCAGATTACCGACGCGGAAGCTCGGGTTCACCTAACGGAGGGTGCTCTGAGGTGACTTTGTGTTTCGGGATCTTTTCTGCTCTTCCTTCAGCCTTGCTGCGCACAGCCTGAGATCGGGCGATGGTGTCGGTGATGATGGCGCGCCAATCTTCGGAAAGAGTTTCCTTGGTGGAATGCCATTCGCGGTGCGAATAAACGCCGTTGACGTGCTTCATAACGACCGAGTCTATGGTGAACGGCATCAAGACGTATACATCGGCGGGAAACACATCGTCCCCCTTTTCGTCTCCCCCGCAAATGTGCTTGAGCTGAGAAAATCGAAGATCTCCGGCTTACCCAGGCCTTCGCCGCAGGACTGTTTCATTCTTTCATTCGCTACATCACCAGTTCGGTGCTACAGCATTGTGGCGCCCAATTTGCCTCGGTACTGCCATCGGTGGTTCGGTGCTCACGCACCGGGTTGGCGCTTTGACACGCCACCCCTGCTAGGGTGCTGTG
>JASHRB010000637.1 GCA_030037575.1 Candidatus Sulfotelmatobacter sp.
GATCGGGAAGGTGTTTGCCGTTCGTCGCGGAGGCTTACTCGAATGCCTCGTGTGTGGAGAAATGTTCAGCAGGGAAACTGCCCGCGAGCATGCCGATGTTGATTGCTATCCATTTGTTGAGTTTTGTCTGCTCGAACCGGTTGGGCGTAAGAAGCAGCAACTTCGTTAGCTTCCCCAAGAATTTTGTTCCTCCTTGATTTGGCTCAGAACGAGGAAAACATGACTGTGCGATCTACACTGCCGACCGAGACTATCGAATGTCCGCTGTGCAGTGGCTCAGGCGAACTCAGCCGCGCAGAGATTCTCGACCGCCTTGGCGTCAAAGATTTCGCCCGCGTGGCTCAGTTGAGCGCCGAGGAGGCTTTCCGCCTACTCACCCAGAAGCATAGCCACGAGGAACAGACTGCATGGTCGAGATTCGAGACTGAACTAGCGAAACGGACTGCCGGGATCAAGGAACAGCACAAAGATGCGCTGCGGTCGGCTCAATCCGAAAAGGAAAGCCTCAGTCGCCGAGTCGAGGATTGCTTGCGGGAACTCGCCGACCTTCGGGAACGGAATCAGGAGCTTGAAGGCGAGTTGACGAAGACAGCACGCATTGGGAAGCGCGAGGAGATGAGCTTCGAAGAAGAAGTGCGAGCGTGGGCTGGCATCGCCATCAGCGAAAAACTACCTAAGAACGGCGACTTTCTGCTGGCGTACCGCGATCCGAGCGGCACTAAGCTAGAGCCGCGCATTGTCGTTGACAACAAGGACAAGGCTTCTATCACCGAGGGCGACATAAAGAAGTTGATCCGCGATGCCAGAGAACGTCGTTGCCCGGTGGGAATCATCGTCGCGAGGGGAGAGACCCAGCTTCGCCAGCTTGATCGCGAACAACGCTGGGATCAGGAAGACGGTGTCTGGATTCTAAGAACGACTCGCCAATGGCTTCCACGCGACCTCGAAGTGCTCAAGCCCATTTTCGAGCGGATGAGAACCGAAGGCGCGGACTTCCTCCAGAAAAACTCCGCGCTGGCGGAAGAAGTCCGGCGCACATTCGTTGACCTTGACGAGGTCGAGCGCGAGCTAAAGAAAGCAGCCAAGGCAATCGAGACTGTCTCGATGATGACCGCGAAGTACAGGGAACGGCTGCGGGCACTCTGCGACACCGTTGCGGCGTCGAAGATCGCGCCGAAGCCTGAACATGACGGAAGCATCGCGGCGGCGCTTAGGAGTTAATAGAACCGAGGAAAAATGGAAATCCTAAAGAGCCTTTTCCGCAGCATCGTTCGGTTGGTCGCTATTAACATCGCGCTTATTCTGTTCTTTGCCTCGGCTCTCCTACTCTACGTGGCCGTGCCGTTTTGGTTTCTTTTGCACGGGGTGAAGCTGGCAGTCATCTCCGACATGCTGACTGTCTATCTGTTCTGCGCTCCGTTCGCGTGCGGGTTCTGGATGACTGTGATTTGCCACTGGCAAACCGTGCGTCTGGCGCAAGCGCAAGGTCGGATCAAGAATTGGCGCGATAGCGAGGGCGGCATGGTGCGCACGGTTGGAAAGTCCATCGGGTTCATGGTGATGGGTTGGTTCGGGTCGGCACTGGCGGAATTCGCTTTCTGTGGTGCGGCAGGAAACCTGCTCCACAGCACGACGGGTCGGTTGGAGTTCTTCGCGATGGCTCCGTTCGCGGTCTTTGCGCCCGTGTGGATAGTGCTGCTGCGCCGCTGCATGCGGAGAAGAAAACGTGAGGACTTCACCAGCCGGGCGAAGGGTGACCGCGAACTGCGGGAAACCTTGCATGCGATCTCGCTCCAAGCCAAGAGCATGCGCACCCAGAACTCGCACTGACAACGGGAACGACGATGACGGAGGAGAAATCATGGATGATTATTGCCACGTATTCGTGCTGAGGTCGTTGGCTCTTGATAAAAACGGCGATGTCAAAGTCCGGAATGTCGCCGTGACGTTTGATTTGTTTGAGGCCGAAGATCACCGCAACAGAGGCGTCGAGCACGAATACGACGTTTTTGTTGTGCCCGGCGACTGGCGCGAGGATGCAGATCAATCGAATTTGGTCAAAGCCCTCCGCGACCTTCGAGGGATGGCGCGGGAGAGACAGGAGGAGCAGTGAGTATTCACGAACTTGCTCAACATTACCTAGCTCAAGGTCAGACGGTCAGGGCCGCTGGTTTGATGATCAAGCTCGTCGAGAGGGAGCCGACGCCGCAGAACCTCGAATTGCTGGCAGACATCTATTTGCGGCAGGGGCTGTTTGATCACGCGAAAGCGTTGTACTTGCGGGTCGTGAAGATGGGACTGAAATGAAGCCCTTGATGCAGGAGGAAACTCTGCGATGAGCATCAGAATCTCAAAGAGCAAGTTCTGCGCGGGCGTACAGTGCCTCAAGCGCCTTTACTTCGAGGTTCACTCGCCGGAACTCGCGGAGGAGCCGAGTGCCGCCGATCAAGCCATCATCCAGCAGGGGCATGAGGTTGGGATGCTCGCCCGGACGCTTTTCCCCAGAGGAGTGGAGGTGTGCGAACGCAGTCTCGATCAGGCGATCCGCACAACTCGCGAGCTAGTCGCCAATCCAGAAATTCCAGCCGTTTTTGAAGGAGTGTTTGAGCACGGCGGCGTTCTCGTAAAGGTGGACGTTTTGCATCGGCGGCGCGACGGGCGCTGGAGATTGATCGAAGTCAAGTCCACAACGGACCTTAGGGATCATCATCTGGAAGACATCGCGATTCAATATCGTGTGGTTTCAAGGTCTGGTCTGGACGTGGCGTCTGCGAGTCTGGCGCACGTCAACCGTGAATATATCTTCGATGGTCAGGAAATCGACGCACGACGGTTTTTCCGCATTCGCAACCTAACATTGCGAGTTCAGCGGTTGCAGCCCAAGCTTACGTTCCAAGTTCGGTCGCAATTCACGATCCTCGCTATGCCTCAATCACCGGACATCGCGCCCGGTCGGCATTGCACCGATCCTGTCACATGTGAGTTCTTCGATCATTGCAATCCGCCGCGCCCAAACGACCATATTGGCTACCTGCCGAGGCTCCACGCGAGCGCAGCCGACGAGCTTCGGGACATGGGCGTCGAGTCGATCATGGACATCCCAGACGAATTCGAGTTGACTGAGATTCAACGGCGGGCTACCACATGCGTGCAGACGGGCGAGCCGTGGTACAGCCCCGAACTCCACGAACTCTTGGCTGCATTGAAGTACCCGCTGTACTTCGCAGACTTTGAAACGGTGAATCGGGCAGTTCCGGCGTTCGCAGGAATGCGCCCTTATGATCACTTACCTTTTCAGTGGTCGGTGCATGTGCAGCGGAAGCCGGGCGCTGTGCCGGAGCACTACGAATTTCTTGCAACGGGTTCTAGCGACCCACGGCGCGAGTTCATCTCGTCACTTTGCGCAGCGCTTGGCGAAAGCGGCAGCATAGTCGTGTATTCAGGATTTGAATCGCAGAGACTCTCAGATTTGGCGGCGTGGTTTCCCGAATTCGGGGATCGAATCGCCCCGATTCAGACGCGACTTTTCGATTTGCTCCCTGTGGTGCGGGAGCACGTTTATCATCCAGCATTCGCAGGTTCGTATTCCATCAAGTCGGTGTTGCCTGCGCTCGTGCCGGAGATGAGCTATCGCGGCATGATGGTCGCGAACGGGCAGGACGCCGGGCTTGCTTGGGAGTCGCTGGTGCGCGGAGAGCTAGGTTGGGACGAGCGCGACCGGATCAGGAAGGCTCTACTCGATTATTGTGCGCTCGACACGTTGGCGCTCGTTCGACTGCGACAGAAGCTTTGGCAGATATAGTGGGATTTCCCAAGCGATGCTCTTAGGCAAAACCTTTCGGTAAGCCGCCGAATCTGGCTTGCTGTCTCGTATAAGAACCCTGTGCAGGTTCGCTCGGCTATGCTAGTCTTTCCTAGCCTACAGTCAGATCTTTTGCCGCGCTTCGCGGCACGTGAAAACAACGTTAGGAGGATTGCTGGCACTCGCCGGTCGCCCTCCGTCGCCCTTGCATCGCATCGCTTCGCATAAGAGTGACTGTAGGCACTTTTTTAGTCAAATCGAGAGTATGTCGCAACTTACGTTGCTTAGGGCATCGTTCACCCTGCATCACGTCGCCACGCTCTTGCAGTTCCAACCCAAGTACCTCGCATACATCCTGTACAAGATGCCCGATGCGACCAAATACCATTCCTTCAAGATCGCAAAAAGAGGAGGAGGACTCCGGCAGATCGACGCCCCATGCCCTGAACTCATGCTCTTGCAGAGCAAGCTGTCCGACTTGCTCCAGAATTGCATCGAGGAAATCAACACTAACCGAAAATTCCGCGATCAACTGGCGCACGGCTTCAAGCGCGACCATTCAATCGTAACGAATGCCGTCAAGCACAAAAGGAAAAGGTATGTTTTCAACATCGACCTCGATGACTTCTTTGGAACGATTAATTTCGGTCGCGTCCGAGGCTTTTTTATAAAGGATGCGAATTTCATGCTTCATACAAAGGTAGCAACCGTTCTAGCCCAGATTGCGTGCCACGACAATCGGCTACCACAAGGTAGCCCGTGCTCTCCGGTCGTTTCGAATCTCGTGGGTCACGTTCTCGATATTCATTTGTCTAGTCTTGCTTTGAAGTATGGATGCACATACTCCCGATACGCCGACGACCTAACGTTCTCGACAAACAAGCCTGACTTCCCGATAAGCATCGCCAACCTAATCCAAGGGCAAGCACATGAATGGGAAGTCGGAGCAGAGTTGCAGAAAGTCATTACGAAGGCAGGATTTGCCGTTAACCCAAAGAAAACACGAATGCAATACCGTGGTTCCCGCCAAGATGTGACCGGCTTGGTCGTGAACAAGAAGGTGAACATACGAACGGAGTATCGACGCACAGTACGTGCAATGGCGCAACGCCTATTCATGACAGGACAATTTCAGTTCATTCAGGCGGTCACTGACGCAAACGGAGTCCTGACGCCTACGAAAGCAGATGGCAGCGTTGAGCAACTCCACGGGATGATCGGTCACATTGATTTTGTGGATCGCCACAATGAGGAAATTGAAGCGAAACTCGACACTGGAAGCTATAGGGCGAAAGAGGCAGCTAAGGGACTGTTAATAAATAATATTTACAATTACGCGGATTACCCCAACTGCTCGGAGACCGAAATCACAACACCTGACGTGGCTGGAGCGTGTAGTTCCAGTCACCGTGAAAG
>JASHRB010000638.1 GCA_030037575.1 Candidatus Sulfotelmatobacter sp.
GACTTGGGGGCGACTCCCTGGCCGACGTTCCGCAAGATTATTCTTCCGCTTTCGCTTCCCGGAGTCGTTGCCGGGGCGACGTTCGCCTTCGTGTTGAGTCTGGGCGATTTTCTTGCGCCGCTGCTGCTGGGCGGGCCGAGCGGAATCATGATCTCGAATATTGTGGTGAGCCTGTTCGGCGCGGCTTATAACTGGCCGCTCGGGGCAGCCATTTCCTTCTGCATGTTGCTGCTGGTGGTGACCCTGCTGATTTTTTCCCAGCGGCTGGAAAAGAAATGGAGCTTCTCATGAGCGAAGCCAGGCTGGTTTCCGGTTCGCGCTGGCTGGTTTGGCATGCGGTTGCAGTGTTCGCGTTTTTATATCTGCCCATCACGGTTCTCATTCTTTATTCGTTTAACGGCGAAGGCGTGGGCGGATTTCCGCCACATCGCCTGACCCTTGATTGGTATCGCACGCTTTTTGCGGATGGACCGATCTGGCAATCGGTGCTGAATAGCCTGCAAGTGGCCTTGGCGGCGATGGCAATCTCCCTCGGCTTTGGCGTCCCCGCGGCGCTGGCGCTCGAACGAGCGCAATTTCCCGGAAAAGCATTTTTTCGCCGGCTGGTTTTGTTGCCGCTGATTCTTCCGGGAATCATCACCGGCCTTTCCCTGCTGATGTTGTTCGACGTGCTGGGCACAAGGCTCAGCCTTGCAACCATTATTGTGGGCCACGGCACCGCGCTGATTTCGGTTGCAACCACGGAAGTGTTTGCCGGGCTGCAAAAGCTGGACCGCACACAGGAAGAAGCGTCGCTCGATCTCGGCGCCAATTATTGGCAAACATTCTGGCGCATTACCCTACCGAATTTGAGGCTGCCGATTATCGGCGCGGCGCTGCTCATCTTTACCCTCTCCATGGATGAGATTGCGGTGAGTTTCTTTCTGATCGGCCGCGACAATACTTTGCCGCTTGAGATTTGGGGACGCTTGCGGCGCGGGATTACTCCCGAAATTAACGCGGTGTCGGCCATCATTTTTGTTTTTTCTCTGCTCGCGATTGTGCTCTGGTATCGGCTGCGGGTGCGCAGCGAAGGGGCGACGGATGCGGGGGCTGAGGTTGCAGTGGCCATGGAAAGCGAGGCGGCATGAGCACGAATCGCAGGGATTTCATCAAGTTTGTGGTTGCCGGCGCGGCCAGCGCCGGCTGTCCGATCGATCTGTCGCTGATTGCGGCACCGAGCGGCGGCGCGAACTCTTCGGCGGAAGTCGACGGCGAACAGAATCGCATTTGCCATCAGGTGCGCGACCAGGGCAGCAATTCATTTGCCCGCCCTTCGCCTTCTGCGCGGCACGATGTGGTCATCGTTGGCGGAGGGGTGAGCGGACTGGCGGCCGCCTATCGATTGCCGCAACGCGATTTTCTTCTGCTCGAAAAAGAGCCCCACTGGGGGGGCAACGCGTATGAGATGGAGTATGCAGGCAGCGTTTACGCGACCGGGTCGGCGTTTTTGACCAGGGACGAATACGCGTATCACTTCGCCAAAGAAATTGGATTGACCCCGCTGCCGGTGAACAGTTCCGACGCGAGCATTATTCACGGCGAGTTGGTCGTCGACACCTGGGGAGCGGGTTTGGACAAGCTGCCGTATTCGGCTTCCGTTCGCGAAGGCTTTAAGAAATTCAGAAAAGAGATGACCGCGATCGATGTGGAGAAGCGCGGCAGGGAGCTTGCCCAGAAGGCGTTTGTAGATTTTCTGAAGGGATATCCGCCGGAACTGAAGCTCTGGTGGGATAACTTCGGCCCATCGAATTGGGGCGCAACCAGTGAAACTAGCAACGCGGGGCTGGCGATCGGATCGCTGCAGGAGATGGTCGAAGAGAGCCGCACCGACGACCGTTACACCTGGCCGGGAGGCTTGGGCGCGATCACGAAAAAGCTGGCGGACCTCCTGCTGCCCAAACACAAGCAGCGCATGCAAACCGGTGCCACCACGGTTGCGGTTGTTTCGGAAAAAGAAGAAGTGCAGGTCACCTATCTGCTGGGCGGAGAGTTGAAGACGGTCGCGGCCAAGGCGGTGATTATGGCCTCGCCCAAATTCATTACGCGGCGCATCGTCGAGGGATTGCCCGAGAAGCAGAGCGACGCGATGAAGCAGATTCGCTACATCCCTTATCCGGTGGTGAATCTGATTTTCGACCAGCCGGTTTTCAATCACGGTTACGACACATGGTGCCCGGGAAACACGTTTACCGATTTTGTGGTTGCCGATTGGGTGATCGAGAAGCGGCCGGCGTATAAACAGAAATGCAACATCATCAGCTGCTACACGCCGATGAAAGAAGAGGACCGCGGCTACCTGTTGAATGAAATCGGATGCCGCAAGATCGCGGCCAATGTGTTGAATGATTTCCAGAAGCTGATGCCGGGGATGAAGGTCGATCCGATCGAGGTTCACATCTACCGGCGGGGGCATCCTTTGTATATGTCGACCCCTGGGCTGTATACGGAAACCCAGCCACTGGCGCGCCACCCCATGGATCGGGTGTTTTTTGCGAACACCGATTCGGAAGGGCCGGAATCGACCACCAATACCGGGATTCTCGCCGCACAAAGAGCAGTCCAGCAGGTTGAGGCCAGGCTGGCAGGAAAACCGCTGGCGAAAGAACATGCGATCGCCGGCTAGTTTTCCACAGCACTTTGCTTGCGCCCGCGCCCGGTCTTGGTGGTTCGAGAATCTTTTACCGCACCGGCACAGAGGACACAGAAAACCCAGAAGCAAACTCCTCAGAGGACCTCGCCCTTGGCGGGAAAACGCCGGCCAGGACGAAGCG
>JASHRB010000044.1 GCA_030037575.1 Candidatus Sulfotelmatobacter sp.
GGAGAACAAGTATTACCTCACCCGGTGGGCGGAACTGTATTTCAGCCGCAATCGTTTCACGATCGAGCGTGATCAAACGCAGTCGCTTTACTTCCTCAATAACGACGTGCAACGCGCCGTAATCGACCAGGAACGCAAGGACAACAGCATTCAGGACTACATGAAAGACACCACATTGCCGTGTGTCGATGTGGAGATCAAGAACGTCATCCTTGACGACCTGCGAGAGTCTCCGTATTCAGCGCGCATCGAATTTGACAAGGTGTACACCAATCCCGCGGATCATACCGAACTGAAGCGGGAGCAATGGACCGTCAGCGTCACCTATGTCTTTCGCGAAAATGTGAAAAACCATGAGCTCGCCGTGAATCCCCTCGGTCTGACCATCGTGCGCTTCCGGGCTGACCAGGCATTCAGCTAGGAATTCATCGACCTGCCCAGGGGCTTATTCATGTGCTTTCATGCTGCGAATCCGGCTGGCTCTTCCGACCTGTCTCTGTGCCTCGTGCAGCAGGCGAACAGAGCCGTTCGAGACGCAAGTACGGAGGCGAATTGAGCCTTCTTTCGGGCGGACACTTCCGCTCGAATCGCGCTGCCATTGCGCCGAACTTTCGCAGCCAATGTGCAGATGAAAACTTAGCTCTGGCAATCGTGCAACGCCGCTTGAGAAGGTCTGACAACCAACAGGTTTCCATTCGATAAATCAGGGGACCTGTGAGCAGTTCCGCTCGTACGAAACCCATAGCAGAGGCGGCCCTTTCTGCCGTCAAGGGTAAAGCTGCCGCCAGCCACAAAACCGGCTGTCCTGTGACTGCTCGGGCCGCCCTGCACAGCACCTCTCCAGTACGAGGGAATGAAGTTTTTTGACTCTTCCGGCTTTTTAGTGGGTAAGAGGCTGGTGGATCGTCGAAGCCGTAGTGGCTCTTGCTGTGGGAAAGTGGGAAATGTCCTCTATTTTCCATCTTTTCCACGGCCTTTCAGGTTTCGCCAGCACGCTGCTCACTGCAGGGGAGAGCATTACAGTCCTTGCCGAAGTCGTAATACCCACTACAAACCCTGAATTCCCAGTTTTTTAAACGCTCGTAAAAGGAGAAAAACAATGCAGAGAACCGAAAAGCAAGACATTTACACCCGGATTACCAACCTGATCATCAGCCACTTAGAAAAAGGCGTGAGGCCCTGGGTTCGGCCATGGGACGCCGAACATGCAGCAGGACGGATTACGCGCCCACTCCGTCACAATGGGAAGCCCTACAGCGGAATCAACGTTCTCTCTCTGTGGGCAAGCGCCATGGCGCAAAACTTCGCGGCTCCCATCTGGATGACCTTCAAACAGGCACTGAAGCTTGACGCCCACATCCGCGAGGGCGAGACAGGCTCGCTTGTCGTCTACGCAGATAACATCAAGCGAAAAGAAACCGACGAAAAGACGGGCAACGAAATCGACCGGGAAATCCCATTCCTTAAGGGGTACAGCGTCTTCAACGTGGAGCAAATCGACGGCTTGCCGGAAATTTACTACGCGAAAGCCGCACCTACACTTGACCCTGTGGTCCGCATTGAACATGCGGAAAAGTTCTTCGCAGCGCTGGGAGCGACCATCCGACACGGCGGAAATCGTGCGTTTTACAGCATTGCCGCCGATGCGATCCAGATGCCGCCATTCGAGAGTTTCCAAGACGCGGACGACTATTACGCGACTCTCGCCCATGAATGCACCCACTGGACAGGCGGCAAGACCCGGCTTGACCGTGACTTCGGCGGGCATCGCTTCGGGAGCGAAGCTTACGCGGTCGAGGAACTGGTTGCCGAACTCGGGGCCGCTTTCCTGTGCGCCGATCTGGAGCTTAATCTTGAGCCCCGCGAAGATCATGCCTCCTATATCGCAATCTGGCTGACAGTCCTGGCTGCGGACAATCGAGCAGTGTTCACCGCCGCCGCTCACGCACAACGCGCGGCCGAGTTTATCAACAGCAGAGCCACGGAGGCCGTCGCGCAAGTCACCACGACTTGCGCCGCATGATACGAGTGGAAAGATCATGGTCCCATCAAGAATTTCCACCGGGCGGCTCGACATCGGAAGCTTGCGCCATAGAAGTTTTGGCTGGTAATAAACGAGGCTTCATAGGAGCCATCTGGCTAAAATCGGCGAGATCGGGAGACACCGGTCAACGATATATTGGAATGCGCTGTCCACCGCGTGTGCCAATGTACGCCAGAATCACCGAACGTGCTAAGTTTTAGACAATAACATCCGTGCCTGCAGCGCGTCTGGGAGCGCAAAAGAGGTCTATCGTGGCCATTCGCGAACAGAAGAAGACCCCAACTCCCGAAATTCTCAGCGGTTGGAAAAGCATTGCCCGACATCTTGGAATGGAAGTTCGAACCATACAGCGTTACGAACGGCAAATAGGTTTACCGATTCGCCGGCCCGCGGGAAAGCTGCGGGGAGTAGGGCGTTTCTCTAGTTAGCTCGCGTGGCGAAGGAACACAATTGTTCAACAGCGCCTATCCTGCTTGGCGGGCGAATTCTGGCGAGGCAACTGGGTCCCCCGCTCCGACTTCACCCATCCGACCGAAGTTGTTTCGCTGCCCGGTGGCTACTTCCCTCCATTTCGCGCCTTATTCATTAGTGAGGTGTTCGCAAGCAGAACGGAGTATGAGAACTATGGGCTGGACTTTGATGGTAACCCCTGTCTAAACGCCAACTATCGTAGTCGCACCAAGGCCTTCAATACCCAGTTCTGCTGAGACGGTCACTTCGGGGTACTTCTAGGAAACTTCGTCTGGAGTGGAGCAGGAACATTCCAGCGTTGTCAGACTACCTGGCGAGGTCGTTCTGATTTCACCGTTCATTACGCGAAACTGACTTCGGAGCATTTCAGCGGTCAGCTCGGTCAACAGAGTTCACCTTGCGGCAAAGAGACGATGGTGTTCGACAGTTCGACACGCTTCGATTCGGAGGTCCAATGCCACGGTATCTTATTCACCCACCCGCATCAGAACCTGCACCAAACGTGAGCTGAGCTGTTATCCACTAGGCTGATTTCCAGGCCAAGGTGTAGGTATTGAAATATCGCGTTTTGACCCTGGACCGAAGATCGGGCCGATTCTCGCATCAGTTTCCCCGTACGCCCTATGTTATTTCCGAACGATAAGGAAGAATCTATTGTCTTCGCTACGAGAGGAACTTCACAGTCTTTTCCACCAACTCAGCGGTCGGCTTGTAGGGATCACCCGGGGCATCGTACTCGATCGAGCAATATCCCTTGAATCCATGCTTTGTGAGAATCTGAAACGCTTTCGCCAGGTCAACGTGAGAGGCCCTGCCGTGATCGTCCACCTCGCCATCCTTGACGTGGCAGATGCCGTAGGCATGCGCGAACATGGCTTCCATCGCCCGGTTCTGGAATTCCTCGTCGTGGGCAGCGAGGGAATTGCCAAAATCTGGCAAAGCTCGCAACCACGCACTGTTCACCTTCTCAATGATCTGCACGATGAAAAACGGATCTTCGCTGACGGGGTTGTCATTCTCCAGATGCACCACGACGTTCTTCTTCGCCGCATACTCGGCCACCCGCGCCAGCGTATCAACTGCGCGCCCGACATCCGGCTTTGAATCCTTGGCGCCATCAACGTGAGTGCGAATGCTCGGCGAACCCAGAGCCACGCATACATCAATCCAGCGCATGCTTCCGGTGACAGCCTTTTCGCGCTCCGCCTTGTCGAATGCATACTGGCTGTGACCCTGATCGACGGCAATGTCAACGACCGACGAGTGAGCACGTTCCACTGCCGCTCGAAACTGCTCCAGATATTTCGCATCGGTCGATGAAAAAACCGGACTCCAGGGCTCGATGTGGTGAACCTTAAACTTCTCAGCGACGTGCGCCGCAAAATCCTTTAGCTCCAGCTGCTGCGACAACGGCACGGTGCTGGGAGTCTTGCCGTCCCAGCCCTTCCAGCCCACGATAAATTCGCGAAAGGGATACGCCGCTACCGCAACCCGCTGCCGCGGATCTGTAGGAAAGTTCTCTGAGGGTCCAGCGGTGGCGGTCCCGTAAGCAAAGGTGGGCCAAAGCCACGCCCCCGCTGCCACGCCCGCGCACTGCCCAAGAAATTGTCTTCGATTGCTTGCGCTCATGCGCGAAAGTGTAACAGACAATGTCACCGCGCTGGAGACATCCGCTAGTACCAAGGAAAAACCATTTGGAGACGACCCTGGAAATGCTGTTGTAGAACTAGGGAGGCCGCGGAGTCTGTAGCTTTGCGAGCCCATCTCCAGGAGTCCCCAAAATGGTGATAAGCAGATCGAAGCATACCCGGAAAACTCCGCATCCCACAAGCCTCCCCCGAGAGGCCTTTCCCGCCCAATAAAATCAATGCGAATACCGCGTTTGACTTCGAGGGAAAGAACTCAACCCCCTATGGAGGTCTGTTTCCTGTAGCCACGATGTTAGAGAGACTCAAGTTCCGGGAGTTGATCGAAGAAATCATAACGGTGAAGCGGAGGTTGCGAGCGATGTCGTTCTGTCGTTCTACCAATTCCTGCTGAGCATGATGCTGGCGATTTATGTGGGCTTCACGCGCTTGCATCATATTGGGTATGTGGCCAAGGATCCGATGATGACGCGCATTCTGAAGGTGTTGGCGCTGCCGGTGCAGAGCACTATCGGCGGTTTCTGGATTGCTTGTATGGGGTGTGGCCCAGCAACTGTTGCAGATGCGACAGAAGATGCGGAGCAGGGTCTTCCTCGATAGCTTTAGTGTCCCCATCGGGGATGGTGGAAACCCCTCGCCTTCAGGCGAAGCAAGATTTGGTGTAACGCGGTCGGGTGCGACATTACCGACTGGGAGCGCACACGAAGAGCGACCTGAAGGTGCATCTGGTTTTTGTGCCGAAGTATGGCAAGGCGGTGTTGACGGGCGAGGTCGCGATTCGGGTGCGCGACCTCCTGCGCCAACTCGCCATGGAACATGAACTGGAGATTGTGTCCGGCAAGGTCGCACGGGATCACGTTCACCTGTTCGTCTCCTATCGCCCCTCACCGCCAGGTATCCTCGCGCCCAGAAATGCCTCCCCCAGAATTTCTTCCGTAACGAGGGAAACTCCTGCAGCAGCACCCGGGAGCTGACCCCTTTGAGCCACTGCATGATCTGGCTCACTTGCTCAGGTACCATTACCGACGAGATGATCCGAGAATACACATCGCCGACGACAGTCGATTTCCAATCGACAACCCCTGGAACCCCTCGGCTTCCAGTCGAGGGTTGTTCAGTTTTGTAAAAGCCAAGTGCCGCAAGGATATTACCTTCGCTTGGCAGAGGCGCGGTTCCCTCGTGCCAGATACTGCTGATCGAGCGCTTGGCGTATCAGTGTCTTGATCACCGCCTGACGACTGATGTTCAACTCTTTGGCGGCCCTGTCCAGTTCTTCCAGCATGCCCGACGCCAGGTCAACGTTCACCCTCTGGATCGGACCCATCATGCGCCCATTATTGGTGAAGATCCGTGACATACCCTTGCCTTCGTCCGCAAAGCGGACGATGGCTTCTGCCGATACCGGTTTCCGACGTCTACGAGTGCTACGCATAAAGTTGCTGCTCCTGCTTGGTGGCCTTCCAAAGCTGACCAACCAATCTGCATTGCGGATGAGTGAACTCGTTTTGGAAAACACAGGATTCACTCCTTGACAGGTAAGAGCACTCACCGACGTAATCGACCTGCTACAACAGAGGACCCTCCCTGCCTCGCGCCGAAATTCTCTCCACTGCAGTCCGGCCATCGCGCACCAGCAGGGCTGAGTCGAAATTATTCACAGTTGGACAGATGTGCCGCGGCAGTAAATACAACAATTCGCCTACAGCTACGGACGGTCCATTCGTCACTCGAATTGGTAAGTGCTCCTCGCTGGGAGAGAGTGGGCTCATTCCGGCATGCCCGATAACGATACACGTCGGCACTCCAGCATCGGCCGATACGGTCTTGTGTCCAGCATCGCACGTAATGATGCTTTCATGAGGATGGCTGACTACGCGGGTCAGAACCACTACGGCAGATGCGTAGCCATACGAAGCAGGTAATTGCGCCAGGCTGGTTGCATCGCCGTAGACGACCGTTCCCGGCGAAATACGGTGGATGACCCGGTTTGTGAAGCCCGTGTATGAGAGCGAGGCAGGAAACGTGGGTGTACCCGCCGTGATCAACTCCGGAATGCTCAGGCCCCGTCGTTCACTGGTGCGAATGAGCTCGCGCAATTGGTCATAACCAGCATGTACCGCCTCGGATCGTTGCGACTCGTCAAGCCCTCCATACTGGCCGTCGTAATAGTGGAACCCACGGAACTCCAACCCCGTGTTTTGAATCTGGCGGATCAGGCCGAAGATGCGGTCTTGCTCCGACACTTCGATGCCAGTCCTGTTCATGCCGGGATTGATATCGAGAAAAAGACCGACTCGGCTCCCGTGCCATTGTATGACTTGCTGGTTGTTCTCAGCGAGGATGGAGATTTTTGTCCTCGGGAACTGATCCACGATTTCAAGCACACGACGCGCATTAGCACCCATGACTGGATATGCAAGAAGCACATCCGCGGCCCCAGCAGCGCAGGCAGTTATGAGCTCTAGCGTAGTGGCGCACTTGAAGTTTCGGACGCCACGTTCAATCAGCATGTGGACCGTGTAGCCCAGCTTTGCTGTTTTGATGTGCACGCGCCACCGATCGATGTCGCCATTTAGTAACGCCAGAGTGCGCTCGATATTCGAGGCGATCAATTCCGGGTAGACCACGAGTGCCGGCGTGAGCACTTGTTCGAGGTCAGGCACTCGGTATCGCTCGTCCCACGGGAACTCGTTAAGCATGACCTTAATGACTGCCATTGTGCCAGCCGCGCGATACTTATAGTAACGCGGAAAATCCTCACTTACCTGAACTAAAACGACCCTCGGCTGTAAGCCGAGGGGTTTAATCGATGTTGAAGAAGTTCGTGCTGAATCATTGCTTATCATGCCCATTGACGCTTTGTCGTCTGGAAGACGACTGAAAGAGCCGTCCGAGAAACAGCTTGGCTCACGGCTGCAAAATCGGCAACCATATCGCCCAATGTACTTCGCCTGAAGGCGAGGGGTTTCAACCATCCCCGATGGGGACACTAAAACAGACAAACCAGCCACGTCCGGATCACCCGGCGCAGATAATGATCGGATAATCCACTCGGATGGTTGCGGTGGGTGGATTTGAACCACCGACCTTTGGTTATGAGAGTCGGGCGCGAAAAGGACTCTTTATGACTCCAGTTGCTCATTTTCGCTGGGAGCGGCGATGCCCAAGAAGACGAGAACGGCACGATTCAGCCGGACCATATCCTCGTCAGCAAGGCGGCCGACACGTGCGCCGATCTTGGACTTCGGAAGGGTCGTAATCTTGTCCACCATCATCCGGCAGACAGCGCGAAGTCCGTTGCTTTCGTTTGGCTCGACCGGCAATCGAAACAGAGGAGCATCAGTTGGGTCGGTCGTGAAGGCGCATATCGTGATCGAATCCGTCATGTCGAAACGGTCGTCTTGAAAAATCACCACTGGACGGGGCTTGCTGGCGTAATGCTTGCCGCCAGCAACGGTCCAAATTTCACCGCGCTTCACTTGCCGCCCCAATCAGAGACCGCGTCGATGAAGTCCTGGTCCTCCTTCGCGTGAGGACTGTTGGCAACAGCCTGAGACTGCCGATGCGCTTCCGTCGCAAAAGCAGGCGAGCGCATGTCGGGGACCCAAATCTGGATGGGCCTTAGCCCCTGTTGGCGAAGCCGCTTACGGTGCGCTCTAACCTTATCCCGTGAGGACTTGGAACGTATTCGTGCTCGCATTTTCACCCTCTTCCTGGTTACATGTAACCTATCACAAGTTCTTACCAAGCACAGCGCAAAATTTGAGCCAATAAAATCATCAACGGGTCCGAGTTTTGTCAGAAGCAAATGGCGGCGTGCGATCACTATCTCCGGCGGTATCTCCAGCACAGGCCAGATCGGAGTCGAGGTGTGAGGCTGCCGGAAGAGAACGCGGGAACGACTCGAGAAGAAGAAAGGCAATCGCCGAACTATTCGAGTGGGCTGACGAGCACCGAAACTTCGTAGTGCCCGGAAAATCGAGCGAAAAGCCCAGCCAGTTGTCAAATTGTCATTTTCCGACCGGGAGACAGTCCTTCCGTATCAGCGCTATACGTCGACACTCGGCTGTTTTCTTCCTGGCGGCAAGGGAGCAGCACGGTTTCCACCATTCACGGTCGGCGAATGAATGCGAGGATAAAGGGATAAAGCCATCGATTGACCGATTCACGAATGCGACTTGACTTCATTTGCAGTCATTATTTCCCTGATTGCTTGTTATGCGTCCCGAACCTGCGGGGAGGTTATGAGGAGGCACTAGCCTCGATTCCCACGTTAGTTAATTGACTTAACACCACGGAGCATTTCGGCAGGCTAGCCGAAGGTAAGCTGAAGACGTTTGTTGCCCAGCCACGGTATGGACGGATGTTCCTTGTCCAAGCCAGCGGCCATCAACAAAGGATTGTGGGCGCGCTTCTGAAAGCGAACTTCGATTTCCGATTCTCCGATGGTCACCTGGGCCGTAGCATCAATGAAATCGCGAAACAGATGACCCGAGTGGACACGCTGATAGCCATTCTTGAGCTTTAAAGCCAGAAGGCGATAGAGGCTGCTAGCCATGAGGGTTAACTGCAGATCGCAATCCACCTTCATGGCCACTGCCGAAGAGAGGGCATCCATAGGGAAAAAATCAATGCCGTCGGCGATGCCGTTTTCGATCAGCATGCATTGCGCATAGCGGGTAATTACCTTCGGCGCTGACCGAGTCAGCTGGTTGGTCAGCAAAAAGGTGGGTTCCTCATGGCCCAGATCCATGATCACCATTTGGCGCATCGGGCCGGTGTAATCACTGAGCGTGATGGTTTGAT
>JASHRB010000045.1 GCA_030037575.1 Candidatus Sulfotelmatobacter sp.
ATAAAGCTTTTGAAGAATATGTGAAGTTCTTGAATGAACAATGAGAAATCGATTCCTGGATGAACGCACGGCTCGGGACATCGACACCATGGTCGCGAAGATTCTTCGCGGCCTGGGGAGTCCCGAACCGCCGCTCATTTTGGACCATGTCCGGGCCTTGCAGAAGCTCGATCGCCACTACTATTCGTCCGTCGACGATGGACCACTTCGCGAGTTCGTCAGCCGAGCCTACATCGGAACCAAGCAGGTATTCTCCCGCCCTACCCTGATTCTCGACGTAGTGCGGAAACGTTCGTTGAAAGCTCTCTACCTACCGGATCGCAGGCGGGTATTGATTGACTCGTCCCAACCGAAGCTAAATTGGCGCTGGAGCGAAACCCACGAGATCATTCACGACGGCATACCTTGGCACCAAGAAACCATGTTCGGCGACACCGAATACACCCTGAGCCCGGACTGCCACGAGCAAATCGAAGCCGAAGCCAACTACGGCGCCGGGCGATTGTTGTTCTTTCAGGAGAAGTTTCGGGAGTTTGTCAGCGGATCCGAGCCAACGTTTGAATTGATCAAGGCTGCGACCAAGCGCTATGGCAACACCATGACCTCCACGCTTTGGCGCCTGGTAGAGGTCCTCGACATCCCGGCGCTTGGGATAGTAGGGGCCCATCCACGAGGAAACACCGATCCCAATCGAGCCGCACCCCAGTGCCGCTATTTCATTCGTTCCCGAACTTTCATTGAGCGATTTGCGAACGTGACAGAAGACGCGGCATGTGAGGTGCTTCGCGCGCACGCGTCGTCTCGACGAGGTGGACCGATCGCAAATGACGAAGTAATCCTGGTCGACGATCGCGGTGAACAGCAGATCTTTCACCTCGAGTCCTTCTACAACGGTCATGAGGCGCTGACTATCTTTGTCCTTAAGCGTTCAGTACTCGTGAGGATGCCGGTTTCCGGTATCGGCAATCAGATCAACGTTCCCAGCCGGCTACGACGTTGACTCTACTTCACCTACGTCATCTTCAAGTCCTTGAATAGCGGAACAGCAGAATCAGAAAACCATGGAACTGAAGCTTTCGTCGAGCAAACTTGTGCGGCGACTGTGGTACTGTGGCGAAAGTTGGGGAGGAGCCAAGTATGGCGAATCGTAGAACTCACAGGAGAGTCGGACGCGTCTCTGGCGCTGTTTATGCGGCCCACCGGGCGAAGGATCAGAAGGTGGGTCATTTCGTTACCGAAACCATCGGCGGTGCAATCGGTGGCGACATCGGAGCGATGGCCGCTGATTGGTTGGAACCCGCTGTGTCCTCGTGGCACCGAGGAACGGCACACAGCTGCGCGGCTGGAGGCGTGGTTCTGTCACTTGCTGACACACTTGCGCAGGCCGAAACATTGTGCCGCGCACAAGCGGATCGTAAGGCCGTGCAGCGAAGGGCGCTGGAGATGGTTCCGCATCCAACCCTGCCAAATGTATTTGTTCCCGCACCGGGCAGCGCCTTGACGAACCTGTGGCTTCCCGCCTGTGAATTGTTTTGGCGCGCAGCGGCAGGTTTTGCGAACGGATTGGCAGCGGGTTACCTTTCTCATCTTGTGCTTGATGCTGGCACGCCACGCTCAATCCCGCTATTGACTAACGGATTCTAGTAGGGAATTTCCCGTGAATGTCCATACCGGCGCTTGCTACCTTTTGGCTCGGCAGAAAACACTGGAGAACTGATCCCGAATGAGTCGCTCAGCGACGAGGAAAACTCCACCGACGCACAGAAATCAACACCTCGGTGAACGAGCGACTTATCCAAGAGTCGCCATGTCCGTTCCGTGTCCGTCCGCCACGTCGTTTCGCTTGCTAAATCGGCCAATAGGCACCCGACTCTATTGCCGGGTGTCGAGGCTCGTCCACGGGACGACCGTGCTCAAGCTGCCACACTTCGATCTGGCCGAGCAGTGCGAATGCCGAATGCTTTCGCAATGGGTCGGTTTGCGCCATTTCGAGAAGGCGCTTGCGGAGCGCGTTCGACCCGCGCGGTGCAACCGTGTAGACATTTGTTTCTTTTCCGTATGGGCGATGCTCCAAGAATGCGTTTTCGATTGTCCGCAAGAGTTCGCGGGGTAAGCCGGACTCGTCATCCCGCAGCACACAAAGTCCTGCGACCAAGTCCTCTTCGCTCTGAAAAAACGAAAATGCCTTTGCGAGCAGCATCCTTTTGGTCTGCGGCAGTTCTCCGCTTGCCAGGCGAAACAGCTCCGCCTTGAACTCGCTGTCGTGCTCGGCGCGTTCCGCGAGCAAACGTGCGAGCACGTTGCCGTTCTGGTAGTCGGGCACAAAGTCTTTGGTGAAGAGCTTTTGATCGGGACCGACGAACGAGAGGAGCACTTCGTTCGAGCGTTTGTCGCCCAGGTGCGCCACGGCCCTGATCCAATCATCGCCGATCTGCGCCACCGCACTTCCGTCCGGTTTCGCAAGTTGCAGAAGCAAGTCCATCGCTTCGGTACAGCGGCTGGCGCCGAGGGCAGCGACGACGCCCCTTGAGTCGTGAGGGTAGAAGAAGCGAACGCCATCAAGTATCTCCTTGATCTTCGCGATGCCTTCCTCCGGAGGGTCGGCGAAGGGGAGGACGCTCAAACAGCGATCCAGCAACCAACGGTTCTGGTCACTGTTGCCGAGGTCACGGCGCGCTTGCTCGATGGCAGGGCCGAGAACGTTCATCATCTCCGGCAGCGTCATGCGGACACCCGCGAAGATGAGGCTTTGTAATGAGTCGACTCGACTGTAGGCGTCGTAACCGGCAGGGAACGCCATCACTTCCAGAATCAGTTTGGCTGACCTGCGCGCGTCCAGAGCAGCAAGAGCAGCGCCGATCGGCTTGAGACGATATTCTGCGGGACGCTTATTGGTTGCGGTTGCGCGTTCCGCGAGAATCTTCTCTACCAGCAATCGAAGCGCGTCCGCGTAGCGGCTCCGCCGTTCTTCAACGTATTCCTCGGTCTCCGTTCCTTCTCGCGCGACCCATAACCATGACGACCGGCGTGTCCTTGAGCGCGGTGGCCACTAGTTCGGCAGAAAAGCGAGGAAAGAGCGCGTGATCGGTATCGTCCATGTCGGGTGGAGGCTCCGTCTAGTTCGGATTGATGGTTCGTCTATTTCGGATTATAGGCTCGTCTGATCCGGAACGGGAAGCGGGACATTGTCGGAACTCGTCCCCCTTGTGGTGGCCCATCTCTACATGGGTGTGAGCGATACAGGGGTGTCCTCCCAGATCGAGCGTGTATCCTCCGATCTGGTTCCTTCATCGCCTCCCGGTCGTTACAGCTTTGCCTTAGTCAACCGGCGCAGAAAACATTTCTTGGCGACGTGCTCCTGACGGAGATCCCCCAGTGCGGACTGGAATGCAGCCACCCGGCCTTGTCGGAGCGCGAGATCTCGCAGGTCAACCAGCAGATTGACCGCCTTGTCGTATTCGTTGGGCTGCCGCTTTTGGATGTGCGCTGCAATCCGACTCCAAGTGGCCTCTTCGCGCTTCCCCAGTTGGTCCAGATAGCGAGAGCGGTTTGCCTCGTCCTCCGCTTTCCGGCGCGCCGTTTCTGCCGCTCGCTTCGCCTCCAGTAACCGCATTCTTTCTTCCTCACGGGTATGAACCAGTCTCAGAAGATCGCCGGCAGTGCGCCGACAAATTGCTTCGGGTGCGGAGTGGGTGCGTCGCGTGTTTCTGTTGCTCGAAACGTCGCAGCAATTCGTTCCTCCACCGTTCACCGGGTTCAGCGACTGCGACAACCAGCAAATTGTTCTTTTCTTCTTCCGGTAGGCTCTGAATCCAAGCCGCCAGTTCCTTTTGATCCGGGCCGGCGATCAGCGGCGCGGAAGCCGCCGCAACTTCGACCAGATCCTCGTCTATTCCAAGAAACTCGATCAGCGAATGGAGGGGAGCGGACAATTCGCCCAGGCCAGCAGGCACTGCCGGCTCCCGTTCATCCTCGCCGAACTCTTCATTTTGCGCACAAAGGAGCCATCCGAGATAAAGACAGCGGAAGTCGCCACGCAGCAGGTCCGAGCGGAGCGACATCAGCGAGCCCATCCATCCTGTGCCGTCTTCCCAGTCATCATCCTCTGACTGATTTTCAAACGCGACGATCACAGAGTTTCCGGCTTTTCGCACGTAAGCAGCTTCGCCAGGAAGCATGGCTCTGAATGCTTTGTAGTCGACCAATTCCTGCGGAAGGCGGAGATAGAATTCACGCGTTCCCCAGTTCGCAACGTAAAGAAATGCGTCGAAGTATTGCCCCAGCAGTTTGAGAGGATCTGCCTTCAGGTCTCCCCACTCGTAGTGATTTGTGAAACTGGTTGAGGTAATCACAGCGCGCGTGGAGATGGACCGCAGTTCGGCCATTTCGGCTCGTGTCAGCGCGCGGTCTATCGCCCGAAAATCGTAAAACTGGTATTCGCTCACTCAGAATCCTCTGCGCCAATGGCGATACGCTGCGATCCATTCCGCACCGGCAGGCGCTGGCGTCGGCAACGGCAGATCGAGGATTCCAACTCCCTGCCGTACTTTGTCACGCCTGCAAATCGCCACAATTTGGCGACTGCATGTCATGTCCACTTTCTCCACCACAACGTCAACGCCGAGGATACTTGTGGAGAAGGGCAGAGCTAGATGCTCCTCCATCATCGTGAAAAAGCCACCTACCTGCTCCTCCTCCCCATACGCATCCACAACTGCTTCCTCGATCAGTTTTTCCAGTTTCGCTTTGCTGAATGACGGAAGATTAGTGTCCGGGCAATCTTTCAGCTTGCGCACGTCCATGTGGACCACAACGGGCTTGTTGTTCTTTTGCGTCATATCCCTCCGTTCGCATCAGAATCGTTCAGTCGTGGGACTGACGGCTCATCGGCGTTAGCGGCGCCGATCTGATAGCCGATGGCACCATAACCTCTTAGTCGCCGGGCGTACATTCGCGCTAGCATCAACACCTGAGAATCGACATAGTCGTACACGCGAACAACATGCTTAGCATCGTGAAGCCGATGGAGGCGGCCAACATACTGTTGCAGCGTTCCCTTCCAGGAAATCGGCGTCGTCAAGAACAGTGTGTCCAGACGAGCATCATCAAAACCCTCACCAATGTAGCTGCCTGTTGCTAGGATGACTCTTGGCTCGCTCTCCGGAACAGCCGCAATAGCCTCCGCAATCGTCTGGCGTTGTTTCTTGCCCATGCCGCCTTTTAGCACGAACACGTTGCTCACTTTGCCTGAGAGCGCCGTCTCGAAATACTTCAAGTGATTGGTCCTGCCGGTAAGAAGCAACGGTGAGCGCTGGTCTCGGACTGCGCGTAGCAGATCGGCGACGATCATTTCATTGCGAGCGCGGTCATCTGCAAGTGCAGCGTATACGTCCTGAATCATTGTATCGATCTGCTCGGGCGGCAGGCAAAACTCGGTCAATCGAGGGATCACCTCATGTTCGAACGGCGTGACAGCGGTCACTGAGCGCGCGCCGAGCTTATATCGTATCGGGCCGCACTGCAGCCGTCGCTTTTCCTTAATCATTCCAGATCGTTGAGGAGACCAGATGAAACGAGCCGCAGTTTATTGTCGCGTTTCGACCGCCGATCAGCACATTGAGTCGCAGCTCTACGACCTGCGCGAGATGGCGGCGCAGCGAGGCTTCGAGGTCGTGAAAGAGTATCGGGACTGCGGAGTCTCGGGACGCCGAGCGAGGCGTCCGGGGCTGGATGCACTGATCGCGGATGCTCGTCGAAAACAATTCTCCGTCGTGCTTGTCGCCGCCTTTGATCGAGTCGCTAGCCCGACTTTACCACCCTCGCGTCGTTGAGCCAGATTTTCATCTATCCTAGTATCCGCTGCATCCCGCACGGGTAGCAGGTTTCCGCAATTTGGGAACCCAACGTTGGTATGTTCTCATTTGTATGACCTAACATTAAACGTTAGGTCGACTGGAATTACTTTTTGCATGGATG
>JASHRB010000639.1 GCA_030037575.1 Candidatus Sulfotelmatobacter sp.
CTTAACAACAAAATCCGAGTGGTAACCAGAAGATCGTATGGTTTCCGAACCTACAAAGCCATGGAAATCGCCCTATATCACACTCTCGGACGGCTTCCCGAACCAGAATCCACCCATAGGTTCTGCTGACGAAGCGTACATTCTTGCGGCGATGAAAAAACACCAGAAGGTCACGTGGTGTGCTGCCTCTCGCTAACTTCTCTGAGCCGCGCGGCGGCCCGTTCCGGAGTGATGTCACGCTGCGCGCCGGCCAACATTTCGTATCCGACCATAAATTTGCGCACGCTGGCGGAGCGCAGCAGCGGGGGATAGAAATGCGCATGCAGGTGCCACTCGGGATGAGGCTTTTGATCCGTAGGCGCCTGGTGAAATCCCATCGAATAGGGGAGTGAGACGTCGAAAAGATTGTCGTAACGGGTGATCAGGCGCTTGAGAATATCAGCGAGCGCCGTTCCGGATTCTGATTGGAGAGAAAGAATGTCAGGCACATGCGCTTTCGAAAGCAGCATCACCTCAAACGGCCAGACCGCCCACAAGGGGACGAGCGCGACGAAGCAGGAATTCTCGCAAACCATCCGAGTTCGTGCTTGTGTTTCCAGCTCCAAGTAATTGCAGAGCAGGCAAGCGCGCTGTTTTTGCAGGTATGCAAGCTGTGACGCCTGTTCCTTGCGCGGCTCGTTGGGAATTGTCTGGTTTGCCCAGATTTGGCCGTGCGGATGAGGGTTGCTCGATCCCATCATCTCGCCGCGGTTTTCGAAAATCTGGACGTAGTTAATCTCGGGAGAGGAACCGAGTTCCCGATATTCGGCGATCCACACGTCGATGACGGATCGAATTTCGTCAACGCTCAGTCGAGCAAGCGTTGCGTTGTGGGAAGGCGAGAAGCAAACCACTCGACAGGTGCCGCGCTCGGATTCCGCCACCAGCAGTCCTTTGCCGCCGTCGTCAATCTCGCCCGGCGGCGCATCCGGCTTGAGGGCGGCAAAATCGTTGGTGAACAAGAAGGTGGACTTGTAATCAGGATTGCGCGCCCCCGCAGCGCGCTCGTTTCCCGGACATAAATAGCACTCGGGATCGTAGCTGGGAAGCTGAGGGTCGGCGGTCTCTTCTACTTGTCCTTGCCAGGGCCGCTCGGCGCGTTGGGGAGAAACCAGTACCCAATCGCCGGTGAGCGGATTCAAGCGCCGGTGCGAAGCGCGATTCAGCATCTCGAGACTGAGATTTTCACTCACGGTTCGCCGTCCGATTGCCACTCTCGCGCGCCCTGAGCAGCCGCGCAGACGTAAATTTCAGAATTTCTTCCCGTCTTCCTTCTGTAGCCAGCGCCGATGCGAGACTGGAAATCTTCGACGGCATCGGAACGCACCAGGTTTACGGTGCATCCGCCGAAGCCGCCTCCGGTCATGCGCGCGCCATAGACGCCCTCAGCGCCAGCGGCTAAGTCCACGAGAAAATCGAGTTGCGAACAACTGATTTCGTAATCATCTCTCATGCTGGTGTGCGATTGGTACATGAGGTTGCCCAAAGCGGCGAGATCCTGGGTGCGAAGTGCTTCTGCGGCAGCTAGGACGCGCTGGTTCTCGCCGACAACGTGCCGGCATCGCCGATACACACGTTCCGCCAGTTCCCCTCGATGCTGCTCTAAATCGGCGCGGCTCACATCCCGCAGCGCGCGAACATTTGGAATAAGACGTTGCAGAACCTTAACCCCATTTTCGCAATCCGCACGGCGTAAGTTGTACTCTCCGGCCGCGTGCTCGTGCTTGACCATGCTATTGCAGATCACGATGCGCACGGCAGCGGGAAGAGTCAAAACCTGATACTCGAGAGACCGGCAATCCAACATCAACGCGCAGCGAGCGCGGCCGAACACGGCCACGAATTGATCCATGATGCCGCAGCGCGTTCCGGCGTATTCATGCTCCGCGCGCTGGCATAGTTTGGCCAACTCAAGGGGAGACAAATGTGCGGAGGCCTCTGCCATCAGCGCCAAGGCGCTCGCGACTTCGAGCGAAGCCGAAGAACTCAGTCCCGCGCCCAGAGGGACATTGCTATATATGAGGATGTCTGCCCCCATAAGTTTATGGCCGGCGGACTGAAGAACAGCAGCAACCCCCCGCACGTAGTCGCTCCAATGTTTGCGCGGCGGGCCAGCCAGCGCAGTCAGCGGCAGCTGCACAGACTCGCCAAAGTGTTCGGAACAGACACTCAGAACTCCGTCCGAGCGTTTGGCTGCGGCGATCCAGGTATAGGAATCGATCGCCACCGGCATCACGAAGCCGTCATTGTAGTCGGTGTGTTCGCCGATCAGGTTCACGCGGCCGGGAGCGAGAAAAACTCGAGAAGATGTGCCCTTCCGGTTTTGAAATCGCTCGCGCAGCGAACCGGCAGCAGACTCATTTCTCGAAGGCGGAATGGGCATTAAATTCTTTTTGCGAGAATTCTCGATGGGGCAAATCGAGCCACGAACCGAACTTCAAAGCGGATTATTTCGGTTGCCACACTTTCAGCATCACCACACCGTGTTTCGCCACGTCTGCCACGTAGGAACCGGTAAACGAACCCAAATCTTTGTGCTCCCACAGATTTCGAAGGTTAGCTTTCTCCGGTGCTCCGATGGCGTTGAAAGGCAGCGTAATTTTCAGCCTCGACTCGCCGCGGTTGAATAACCCCACGGCGCGGCTTCCGCCGGCCAGTGGCTTCATCCAGATTTCCAGTGGCCCTTCATCCCACACGCGATGTCCCTGGATTCCCGCTTCGTCCTGATCGACCGCGATCACTTCGCGATTCGTCAGCAATTCTTTGGTTTCTGCAGTCATCGAAGGCACATCGTTTCCGGCCAATAACGGCGCGGCCAAGAGTGCCCATAGAGACATGTGCGTGCGGTATTCATCGCGGGTCATGCCGCCGTTGCCGACTTCCAACATGTCGGGGTCGTTCCAGTGTCCGGGCCGGGCAAACTTCTCGAGACCGTCTTGCGAAAATCCAATCACGGACATGCGGTCGTAGTGATCGCTGATGTCCTCGGTCGTCCGCCACAGGTTGCCGGTCTTCGGTCCCCACTGCCATGGCGCGTTCACGCCCCAATCGCAAATGCTGAACACAATCGGACGGCCCGCTTGCGCCAATGCGTCGCGAAACTTCGCGTATTGCACCGCCGGATCGAGACCTTCGGCGTGGCACCAATCTACCTTCACATAATCAATGCCCCACGCAGCGTAGGTTTTCGCGTCCTGCAATTCATGGTTGAGACTGCCAGGGCGGCCTTCGCAGGTATTGGTTCCGGCATCGGTATAGATGCCGAGCTTCAGGCCCTTGCTGTGAACATAATCCGCGAGCACTTTAATTCCGCTGGGGAACTTAGCGGGGTCAGCGACGATGTTGCCTGCATCGTCGCGCCGGACCTGCCAGCAATCGTCAATGTTGACGTATTGATAGCCCGCATCTTTCATGCCGGTGGTAACCATCGCGTCGGCGGTTTCGCGAATCAGTCGTTCACTGACTCCGCAGCCGAATTTGTTCCAACTGTTCCAGCCCATCGGCGGAGTTTTGGCCAGTTGCGAGGGTGCGTCGGGCGAGCCGGTTTGCGGAAAGATCGTGCCCTGAAAGGTGGGTAAAAGCAATGCCAGGAGACACGCTGCGAACGAGATTCGGCTGAATTGCATGTTTTGTCGCAATGCCAGATTAAGTCGAAGCCGAGCTCGGGGAAAACACTATTGTAAACAAAAACACGCATCCAAAGATTCGCAGCCGGGAATAAAGTCGCCGGTGTACTTCCGGCACACCCATAGAAATGTGCAGACAACAGCTGCGTGTCGTACAATTAATTGTGCCTTTCTGAGCTCCTCGTCATCGAGTAAGAAGATGCCGATCGGAAATTCCTTCTCGGCGCGAATTTCGGAAAATGCATTCGCACGCTACCTGCTCGCTATTCTCGCAGCGTTTGCGGCGCTGGCGCTTTCTCGTGCGCTGATCCCATTGGGCGGCCGAGGGGTGACGTACATTCTGCCCACCGCTTCCGTAGCTTTTGCTGCCCTGTATTGTGGCCAGGTACCGTCGATGTTGTCGGTGGCGATCGGCGCCGCTGGCGCGAGATATTGGCTGTTCGCGCCCCCTGCCGCTCATGACTTCTCCGCGCTCATTCCGGAGCTTGCTTTTGTATTGGCGTCAGCCGTGGTGATCGTGATGTGCGAGGCTCGTCGCCGGCGGGTTGAACGCTTACAGCAAGGACAGATGGAGCTTGAAGACCGCGTGCGGGAACGCACTGCCGAGTTGGACGCAGCCAACAAGAGTTTGCGCGAGCTCTCCAGTCGGCTGCTGCAAATTCAAGATGACGAACGCCGACGCATCGCCCGCGAACTGCACGATAGCGTGGGTCAGTTGCTGGTTGGGCTGGGCCTCAATATCTCAACTGTAAGATCGGAGATCACACGACTTACCCGGGCGGCATCGGTTCTCACCGATAGCGAGGCCTTGGTCCAGGAAATAAGCAAAGAGGTACGCACCATTTCCCACCTGCTGCATCCGCCGCTTCTGGATGAGGTTGGCTTGGCTTCCGCGATTCGCTGGTATATCGACGGATTTTCGCAGCGCAGTAATATTAGGGTGAAGCTCGACTTTCCCGAAGATTTCGGCCGCCTTTCGCGCGAGGCCGAAACCGCATTATTTCGCGTAGTCCAGGAGTGTCTGACAAACATCCACCGCCATTCGGCTAGTCCAGTCGCCAGCATTCGTTTCCGCCGCCGAAATGGCGAAGTTCGGGTCGAGATTCAGGATCAGGGCAAAGGTGTGCCGCAGGAAAAACTTGACGCCATTGTTTCAAGCGGGGGTGTTCCCGGAGTCGGCATAAAGGGAATGCAGGAGCGCTTGCGCCAGCTTGAAGGAGAGCTCGAAGTGAATTCCGATTCCCGTGGAACGTCCATTACCGCTCGACTGCCGATTCCCGATACTCGGCAAGAGGTTTCTTCGCGTTCAACTCCTTCTTCAACCGCCGCCTGACGCAGCGGGCGCGCCGCCATGTCCTGCTGATGGCCGGGCCTTCTCTCTCTCAGGAGCTTGCCAGGACAGGGCCTGGTACGCGCAAATACGCATAGTCTTCCATCGCTATTCTCGCTTTTTGCGGTTTTACTCTGGTCGCACTCAATTAAACCGGGCATTCCGCAAGGCACGCCAAATGCCCCGAGAATGACGCGGAATTGAAATTGTCTCCCGGTTTCTGCGCGACGGTGTTGGCCGACAAGATCGGTCACGCGCGCCACGTGGTGGTCGCGTCCGGCGGAGTGGTCTACGTCAACCCCTGGTCCGGAGTTTATTACCACGACGATGTGCCTCCCTCTGGTGGATTTCCTGTTGCAAGACAAGAGCGGGGAAAGGCGGACGTGATCGAGCGCTTCGGAGAAACCGTCCAAGGAGGGCGCGGCGGCACCGATATCGGCATGTACAAGAGCTTTTTGCGCCGAGATTAACGACCGCATCCTGCGATATTCCCCGACCGGCGATGCCATCGTGCCGCAGGATGCCCCGGAAACCGTCGTCTCCGGATTGCCTCTCGGCGGCGACCATCCCATGCACCCGTTTATCATCGACGCCGAAGGATCGATGTACGTGGATGTCGCATGGGCGACAAATTTCTACCAACTACAAAATCGGCAGCTCAAATCTCCCGGCGCCAACCCCAGCACGGCACTGGAAACTCGTGGCGGAATCTGGCGCCACGATGCGAACAAAACCAACCAGAAATTCGCGGCTTCGGATCGTTACGCGACCGGAGTCCGTAACCGCGAAGCTTTTGCCATCGGGTGGAGCGGCCGAATCTTGGTGACGCAGCACGGGCGCGACCAATTCCATTCGAACTGGCCCGATCTCTACAAGCCTTCCGAAGCGGCCACACTGCCGGCAGAAGAGGTGTTGCTTCTGAAAAAAGGCGGCGATCATGGCTGGCCCGAATGCTACTACGACGCCGGCAGGCAAAAGCTTGTTCTCGCTCCGGAGCACGGCGGCGACGGCGGCAAAAGTATTGGCGTCTGCGCAAGCAAGACCGCGCCCGTCGCCGCATCCCCGGCAGACTGGGCCCCGA